>NZ_JBSFUU010000006.1:0-146003 GCF_053591955.1 Streptomyces sp. NPDC002845
TCAGCCCACCGCCCTGCGCATACCGCATACCTCCGGCATACCGCAACAATCATGAAACGTCAGATCCCCACCCGCCATAGCGAGTTCAACCTCAGTAGTACTCCGCAAGGGCATCGATGAGTTCGGCCATCGCCTTGGCCGGGTCCTGCCAGTAGAGCGCGATCTTGCCGTCAAGGGTCAGTATCTCCAGGTACGCGTCCTTCTCCATCTGCACACCGAAGATCCGGACGCCGGAATACCCTCTCGCGGCTTGGACGAGCCGATGCGTCCAGGCGTTTCCGATCGTGGCGGCTGTTCCGCAGAGGACGATCGGGCTTCCCCGCAGGAGTGCCTGTGACGTCTGCTCGGGAATTGATTCGCCGACCAGGACCGTGCCGCCGTGGACGACCTTGTACCCGGCCCGTGCGAGGGGCATGGCGATTGCCTCGGCGAGGTGCTCCTCACCCTCGGTGTGCGCGATCAGAACCTGTACCACTTGTCTCCCCCCGGTCTCGCGGATCGGACTGGATCGCAGATCGACGAATCAACGGATCAACGGATCAGCGGGTCAACGAATGGCCTTGATCAACTGACCGATTCCGATGTCCCAGTCCTTCGCGAGGTCCGCGTACTTGAGATCGGCGAGGATCGCCGGCGCCGATCCACCGAACTTCACCGGAAGAATGCGGATGTCGTGGCCTTCGAGTTGGCGGTACAGGGCGGACATCCACTCGCGCGAGGTCCATGGGCTCATGACACCGTCCGGCGCCGCCGAGTAGCACAGGATCAGGTATGAGGTGCCTGCCAGTCCGGCGTTGATCCGTTCGACGATGGAGTCGCCCAGTGCGATGTCCCATTCGTCGAACCACACGGTGTGGCCGACCGAGGAAAGGTCCCGGGCGAGGCGCTCCGCAGTCGCTGCGTCGTCTTTCCGGTGACTGACAAAGACATGAGCCAATTCGGTTCCCAAGGGTTGTCGGCCAGCACTCGGTCACCCCATGTTACGCACGAACCCCGCAGCCGGGTCCTCCTCGGTCGCGGTCAACTGTCCGTTCCGGAAGGGCCGTTCAGGCACCGTGGTTCTTCCTCCGTGACTCGTCGTCCCCACCCCGGACTTCCGCCTCGCGGCCGAGTTCTGGCAGATCGCCGACCCGCGCACCGCATTGCTGACCAACGCCATCGTCGGCGGCACCCCTGCCTACCGCCGTGAGTTCACCCAGGGCGACACCTCCACCGGGCCGGACGATTTCGACGACTGGGTCACCCGCGCCGTTCTCAACCCGGCGCGCCCGCTCTTCCGGGAGGCCCGATACCTTCTCGCCGAAGAGCCCGAACTCCACGACACCGCGCTGTACCACTCCCTACGGGCCGCCATCGCCGCGGGCAACGCCGCCCGTGGCGGTATCGCCGACTACCTCGGCCGCAAATCCACTGACCTCGCGCATCCGCTGAGCGTTCTGCAGGACATCGGCGTGATCACCCACGAAGCCGACGCCTTCCGCCGCAACCGTTCCGCCTACCGCATCGCCGAACCGCTCGTCACCTTCTACCACGCGGTCATGCGCCCGGCCTGGGGCGACCTGGAACGCCCCGGGCGGGCACCCGCCGTATGGCGCCGTGTCCAGTCCACCTTCCGCAGCAAAGTCGTGGGCCCGCGATTCGAGCAGGTCTGCCGGGAATGGGCCCGCTGGCACGCGGCGCCCGACACTCACTGCGGACAGGTCGCGCGCGTGGCCGGCGGCACGGTCAACGACCCCGCCGCCAAGACCGGCCACGAAGTCGACGTCGCCGTCCACGGCGAGGCCCACAACGGCCGCGAGACGCTGCTTGCCATCGGCGAAGCGAAGTGGAACGACGTGATGGGGGTCGGGCACCTGGAACGCCTCCGGCACATCCGCGGCCTTCTGACCGCGCGCGGCTCGGCCACCGAGGCGACGAGGCTGCACTGCTTCAGCGGTACCGGCTTCACCGATGAAGTGCATCACCTGGCCAAGAACGACCCCACGATCCAACTGATCGACCTGGCCCGCCTCTACCACGGGGAATGACCGCGGATCCGTAGACCCGGACGGCGGTCTCCACCCCGTCAGCACTCGATGATGTTCACCGCCAGCCCGCCCCGAGCCGTCTCCTTGTACTTGACCGACATGTCGGCGCCCGTGTCCTTCATCGTCTTGATGACCTTGTCCAGCGACACCTTGTGCGAGCCGTCGCCCCGCATGGCCATCCGTGCCGCGGTGACCGCCTTCACCGCGGCCATGCCGTTGCGTTCGATGCACGGGATCTGGACGAGGCCGCCCACCGGGTCGCAGGTGAGGCCGAGGTTGTGCTCCATGCCGATCTCGGCGGCGTTCTCGACCTGTTCGGGGGAGCCGCCCAGGACCTCGGCCAGGGCGCCCGCTGCCATGGAGCAGGCGGAGCCGACCTCGCCCTGGCAGCCGACCTCGGCACCGGAGATGGACGCGTTCTCCTTGAAGAGCATGCCGATCGCGCCCGCGGCCAGCAGGAAGCGGACCACGCCGTCCTCATCGGCGCCCGGAACGAAGTTGATGTAGTAGTGCAGTACCGCCGGGATGATGCCCGCCGCCCCGTTCGTCGGGGCTGTCACCACGCGGCCGCCTGCCGCGTTCTCCTCGTTCACGGCCATGGCGTACAGCGTGATCCACTCCATGGAGCGGGCCAACGGGTCGCCCTCCGCCCGGAGTTGACGGGCGGAGACGGCGGCGCGGCGGCGTACTCGCAGTCCGCCCGGCAGGATGCCCTCGCGGGACATGCCGCGTGAGACGCAGGCCCGCATCACCTGCCAGATCTCCAGCAGGCCCGCGCGGATTTCGTCCTCCGTGCGCCAGGCCCGTTCGTTCTCCAGCATCAGCGCGGAGATCGACAGGCCCGTGTCCTTCGTCAGGCGCAGGAGCTCGTCGCCCGTGCGGAAGGGGTACTTGAGCACCGTGTCGTCGAGCTTGATCCGGTCCGCGCCCACCGCGTCCCCGTCGATGACGAAGCCGCCGCCCACGGAGTAGTACGTCTTCGTCAGCAGCTCCGTGCCCGAGGTGTCGTACGCCCAGAGCGTCATGCCGTTGGCGTGGTACGGCAGTGCCTTGCGGCGGTGGAGGACGAGGTCCCTGTCGAAGTCGAAGGGGATCTCGTGCGTGCCGAGCAGGCTGATCGTGCCCGAGCCCTTGATCGACTCCACCCGGCCGTCCGCCCCCTCCACGTCCACCGTGCGCGGGGAGGCGCCCTCCAGGCCGAGCAGCACCGCCTTGGGCGTGCCGTGGCCGTGGCCGGTCGCGCCCAGGGAGCCGTACAACTCGACGCGGAGGGAGGCGACGGAGCCGAGCAGCTCCTCGTTGCGCAGGCGGCGGGCGAACATGCGTGCCGCGCGCATCGGGCCGACCGTGTGGGAGCTGGACGGGCCGATGCCGATCGAGAACAGGTCGAAGACCGAGACGGCCACGGTGACTCCTCAGAACAGGGGTGGTGCGGGGGCGCCCGGCGGGCGCAGGGAGCGGGGCACCGCGCACTTCCGGTTCCAGTGTGCGCGGTGCCCCGAGAAAGGCGACGGAAGGCGACGAACGGCGGCCTACTTGGTGAGCCCCGGATACAGCGGGTGCTTCTCCGCCAGCGCCGTCACCCGGGCCTTCAGCGCCCCCACGTCGTACGACGGCTTCAGCGCCTCGGCGATCACGTCCGCCACCTCGGCGAAGTCCTCGGCGGTGAAGCCGCGGGTCGCCAGGGCCGGCGTACCGATGCGGAGCCCCGAGGTCACCATCGGCGGGCGAGGGTCGTTCGGGACGGCGTTGCGGTTGACCGTGATGCCGACCTCGTGGAGGCGGTCCTCGGCCTGCTGACCGTCGAGCTCGGAGTTCCGCAGGTCGACGAGGACCAGGTGCACGTCCGTGCCGCCGGAGAGGACGTCCACGCCCACGGCCTTCACGTCGTCCCGCACCAGGCGCTCGGCGAGGATGCGGGCCCCGTCCAGCGTCCGGCGCTGCCGCTCCTTGAAGTCCTGCGAGGCGGCGACCTTGAAGGAGACGGCCTTGGCGGCGATCACGTGTTCCAGCGGGCCGCCCTGCTGACCGGGGAAGACCGCCGAGTTGATCTTCTTGGCGAGGTCCTGGACGGAAAGGATCACGCCACCGCGCGGGCCGCCCAGCGTCTTGTGGGTCGTGGTCGTGACGACGTGTGCGTGCGGGACCGGGTTCGGGTGCAGCCCGGCCGCCACCAGACCCGCGAAGTGGGCCATGTCGACCATGAGGTACGCGCCGACCTCGTCCGCGATCCGCCGGAACGCGGCGAAGTCCAGCCGGCGCGGGTACGCCGACCAGCCCGCCACGATCAGCTTCGGCTTGGACTCCTTGGCCAGCTTCTCCACCTCGGCCATGTCGACCAGGCCGTCCTCGCCCACGTGGTAGGCGACGACGTTGTAGAGCTTGCCGGAGAAGTTGATCTTCATGCCGTGGGTCAGGTGCCCGCCGTGCGCGAGGCTCAGACCCATGATCGTGTCGCCGGGCTTGAGCAGCGCGAACATCGCGGCCGCGTTGGCCTGCGCGCCCGAGTGCGGCTGGACGTTGGCGTGCTCGGCGCCGAAGAGCTCCTTGATGCGGTCGATGGCGATCTGCTCGACCACGTCGACGTGCTCGCAGCCGCCGTAGTAGCGGCGGCCCGGGTAGCCCTCGGCGTACTTGTTGGTCAGCACCGAGCCCTGGGCCTCCATGACCGCGACCGGAGCGAAGTTCTCCGAGGCGATCATCTCCAGGGTGGACTGCTGGCGGTGCAGCTCGGCGTCGACGGCGGCGGCGACGTCCGGGTCCAGCTCGTGCAGGGGTGTGTTCAGGACAGACATACGGCTACGACTCCTCAGCCGGCGGAAAAGGCGGCGTACTCGTCGGCGGAGAGCAGGTCGGCCGGCTCCTCCGTGACGCGTACCTTGAACAGCCAGCCGCCCTCGAAGGGGGCGGAGTTCACCAGCGACGGGTCGTTGACCACGTCCTCGTTGATCTCGGTGACCTCACCGGTGACCGGGGCGTACAGGTCACTGACGGACTTGGTCGACTCCAGCTCGCCGCAGGTCTCGCCCGCGGTCACCGTGGCACCGGCCTCCGGGAGCTGGACGAAGACGACATCGCCGAGCGCGTTCGCCGCGTGCTCCGTGATGCCGACCGTCGCGACGCCGTCCTCGGCGCCCGACAGCCACTCGTGCTCCTTGCTGTAGCGCAGGTGCTGGGGGTTGCTCATGGCCTGAATTCTCCTGTATGCGCGGGAGTGCTGATGAAGGGGGACTGCTGGAACTGCTGGTGGGCACAGGTTATGTGCGCAGGGTCAGGGTCTCGCTACGGGCCGCGCCCAGCGTCTGACACGCTCAGCGCGTCGTCGGGAGCGACAGCCAAGTCCCAACGACCCGAGCGGGTCCCGTATTTGCTCTGGCGGCCGGGAGGGTCGTCGCTGGGCAGGCACGACCTGTCAAACTCCCCGGAGCGATCCATGGGGAGAGTCTCCCGGCTTCAGCCGGGAGAGAACTTCAATTCTGGCGCTTGTAGAACGGCAGCGCCACGACGCGGTACGGCTCGTGGCTACCCCGAATGTCCACACCGACACCCGGGGTGTCCACGGCCGCGTGCGCCGCGTCGACGTACGCCATCGCGATCGGCCTGCCCAGGGTGGGCGAGGGGGCGCCGGAGGTGACCTCGCCGATCACCCGGCCGTCGGCGACCACCGCGTACCCGGCGCGCGGGACCCGGCGCCCCTCGGCCACCAGCCCGACGAGGACGCGCGGAGGGTTGGCCTCGGCACGGGAGGCGGCCTCGGCCAGCGCCGCCCGCCCCACGAAGTCCCCCTCCTTCTCGAACTTCACGACCCGCCCGAGCCCCGCGTCGAAGGGGGTGAGCGAGGTCGACAGCTCGTGCCCGTACAGCGGCATGCCCGCCTCCAGGCGCAGGGTGTCCCGGCAGGACAGGCCGCAGGGCACGAGCCCCACCGGGGAACCCGCCTTGGTCAGCGCCTGCCACAGCTCGACGGCGTGCTCCGGCTTCACGAACAGCTCGAAGCCGTCCTCGCCGGTGTACCCGGTGCGCGCGATGAGCGCCGGGACGCCCGCGACCGTGCCGGGCAGGCCCGCGTAGTACTTCAGGCCGTCCAGGTCGGCGTCGGTCAGGGACTTGAGGATGCCGGGGGACTCGGGGCCCTGGACGGCGATCAGCGCGTACGCGTCCCGGTCGTCGCGCACGGACGCGTCGAAGCCCTCGGCGCGTTCGGTCAGCGCGTCCAGCACCACCTGGGCGTTGGAAGCGTTGGCCACGACCAGGTAGTGAGGAGACGCGGCCTCGGTTTCGGCCAGCCGGTAGACGATCAGGTCGTCGAGGATGCCGCCGTCCTCGCGGCAGATCATGGTGTAGCGGGCGCGGCCGGCCTTGACGCCCCCGATGTTGCCGACCAGCGCGTAGTCGAGCAGTGCGGCGGCGCCCGGACCGGTGACCGTGATCTCGCCCATGTGCGAGAGGTCGAAGAGGCCCGCCTTGGTGCGCACGGCGAGGTGCTCGTCGCGCTCGGAGCCGTAGCGCAGGGGCATGTCCCAGCCGGCGAAGTCGGTCATCGTCGCGCCGAGCGAGCGGTGCACGGCGTCGAGCGCGGTATGGCGCGGTCCAACAGGTCCAACAGGGGAGTTGCTGCTCATCGGTTCTGCTCCCAGGGCATGACGGGCGAGGAAAGTTCCTCCCCATCTGTCATCGGAACCTGAGAGGTTCATCATGACCGTACGTACTGCTGGTCATGACTTGCACCTTGGGTGGAGCCACCACGACAGCGGCTCGCTTTTCAGATGTGCCTCGCCCGCGCGGTAACGGGGCCTGAGAGATTCAAGGGAGGGACTTGCTCCTTCGGCGCCCCGGCGAAACGGTGCTGGGGACTCTCCCGCGCGGATTCAAGCGGCCGGTATGCAGTTGGCGGGCACATCATTGCACGCATCGGTGCGGCACGGCAGGGGGACCTCGCACAGCCCGCGCACAGCGTCCACAGGGAGACACGGCAGGCGACACAGCGTCCTGTAGCAGGCTTGTGTCGGTACGCGGACAGAAACAGGAGGCATACGCCATTACCTTCTCTTTACGCTTTACGGGCATGGGACTCCGTACCCATTGGGGAGGACGAACACGGTGAACAGGACCACGGCGTACGCGACGACCTCGGGCATCGCGCTGCCCGAGCAGCCCACTGCCCCGGCCCGGGAGGCGTGCGGCCCGTTCCCGAAGGCGGTCGTCCGCGATCTGCGGGAGCGCTCGGGGCGCAGCCCGCACGGACTCTCCTTCGGACCCGACGACCTCGTCGTGGTCACCGGCCTGCCCGGTAGCGGCAAGTCGACGCTGATGCGCCGCGCGGTGCCGGGCGTACGTATCGACTCCCAGGACACCCGCGACCGCTTCGACGCGCGCCTGGCGCGCTTCCTGCCGTACGCGGTCTACCGGCCGTTCGTACGGTTCGCGCACTACGCGGGTCTGCGCCGCGCCCTGCGTGCCGGCGGGGGAGTCGTCGTGCACGACTGCGGTACTCAGGCGTGGGTGCGCGGCTGGCTCGCCCGCGAGGCCCGCCGCCGGGGCGGCGTCCTGCATCTGCTGCTGCTCGATGTCACCCCCGGCCAGGCCCGTGACGGCCAGCGCGAGCGCGGCCGCGGGGTCTCCCGGTACGCCTTCGTCCGGCACCGCGGTGCCATGGCCCGGCTGCTGCGCTCCGTGGAGACGGGAGACCTGCCGGACGGCTGCGGCTCGGCGGTCCTCATCGACCGGGACGCGGCGAACGCGCTCAAGCGGATCGACTTCGCGGGCTGAGCCGATTTCGCGGGCTGAGCCGACGGGCCGAGCTGCTCTTAGGGCCTGAGCCGACCTCGCGGCCTGAGCCGACCTCGCGGCCTGAGCCGACCTCGCGGCCTGAGCCGACCTCGCGGCCTGAGCCGACCTCGCGGCCTGAGTCGACCTCGCGGCCTGAGTCGACCTCGCGGCCTCAGCCGACGGGCCGAGCCGGCCTCATGGCCTGAATCGACTTCGCGGGCCTGGTGGCCGTATCCCCCCTACGCGCTAGGGTTTTCGCCACCAGGGCAACACAGGACAAGCGGCAGGCAGAGATGGACTTCCCGGCGGACTTCCCGGCACAGGCGCACCCCCAAGGTCACGGCGGATGGCCCGGCAACGAGCTGGAGGAGGTCCTCTCCGTCTCGCTCGGCCAGCCCTCGGCGGGCGGCCGGATCATCGAGGTCCTCGGCCGCAGCTTCCTCTGGGTGCCGCTGCCCGAGGGCGGCGGTCCCCGCAGCGGCCCGCTCGACCTGCCCGGCATGGAGATCGAGGGGCAGGCGTACGTCCCGGTCTTCAGCTCGGAGGAACAGTTCCGCCAGGTCGTCGGCACCCACATGGGGTACGCGGTCGCGCCCGCAGCCGAGTTCGCGCGCGGGCTGCCCCCGCAGGTCGGCATCGCGCTGAACCCGGACGGCGTCGTCGGCGTACCGCTCCCGCCGCCCGCCGTGGCCGAGCTCTGCCAGGCCGGCCGGACCCCGCTGGACGGTGCGAGCGGCGCCCGCGTACGCCTGTTCGAGCCCGACTGGCAGGACGATCCGGTCGACTTCCTCACCGCCGCCTCCGCCGAGTTCGACGGCACCGGCGTCGTCCTCACCGCCCGCCGCTGCCTGGCCGCCATCGAGACCGCCGACCCGGTGATGTTCGTAGGCGTGGAGCTGTCCGCATGGGAGGCCGACTCACGTACCCTCCCGATGGACGCCCTGGGCCGGGCGTTGGGTAAGACCCCGGTGAAGTGGCCGGTAAACCTGGTCCTCATGGACGTAACCCAGGACCCGGTGGCCGACTGGCTGCGCAACAGGGTCCGCCCCTTCTACCAACGCTGACTGCAACCGCGCCCCTTAAGGGGCGCGGGGCTGTGTTGACATACGGCTCCGCCGCGCGGGCGCGACAAGCCACAAACAACTGGCAGTCAACGGATCACAGCCAGCCCCTAGCTCCCACGGCACAACCCAGAGGAGCGCCTAAGCTGGTTTCATATCCAGGGTCCAGGTCTCCAAGGTCCAACTCGAAGGGCGGTAAACGTGAGCGCGAGCGGCACGGCCGCAGCCGGGCAGGTAGAGCACATGCTGCGCCAGGTGACGCCCGGGCGTTACGACGCCTACGAGGCGCTCCTCCGCGCGCTCGCGACCCCGTCCTCCGGCCAGGTCTGGATGCTGTTGTGGCACGGCCAGGCGGGCTCCCCCGACGCCCAGTACGGGAACATGGAGGTGGACGGCTACGGCTACGCCCCGTGCGTCACCTCCGCCCAGGAACTCTCCGCCAGCGGCTGGAACCGCTCGTACGAGGTGGTCGACGGAGTCGACGTCGCCCGGACCCTCTACCCCGACCACTACGGCCTGTGGCTCAATCCGCATGCCCCGGGCGGCGGCGTCGGCATCCCCTGGCTCGATCTGCGCCGGATCGCCACGGGCCTGGAGCGCCAGCCCTCGGGCCCCCTCCGCCTCTCCGAACCGGGCATCGAGATCCCGCAGTTCTACGCCCTGCTCTCGCAGAACGCGCACCGCACCCCGGCCGTCCGCTCCCTGCGCCGCGCCTGGGTGCAGCCCGCGCTCGGCGCGCCGTACCTCGCCATCGGCCTCGACGTGTACGACACCTCGCCGCCCGCCGTCGACTCGGTGCGCGCGATGATGCAGCAGTCCATCGGCGCGGTCCCGGACGGGCTGCCCGTCTCGACCGTGGCGATGTCCGACGAGTACGACCCGGTCGCGATGTGGCTGCGCGCCAACACCCGCCCGTTCTACGACCGCGAGGCCCATGGCGCCGCCCCCGCCGGGGACTACGGCTATCCGCCGGTCCCCGGCCACCAACCGGGCGCCGCTGCTCCCCGGGCGTACTGACCGGCATCTGCCGCACCCGACGGCACCCGCCGACGGCCCAGAACCCGCTGTAGCCCGGCCGACCCGCCGTCCAGGCACCCCACGCCGTCCGGCAGACCTGCCGGACGGGCCGGTTCGCCGAAGGGCTGATCTGTCGGCAGGGCGCTCTCGTGCCGTCGCGTGGGTCGGCGTTCGGCTGGTCTGCCGCCCGTATACCCTCGCGCCGTCCGGTCGGCCTGCCGTCGGGCGGGTTCGTCGTCCGGTCGGTCCGCTGACCGACCGGTCAGGAAGCCCTCGGCCCGCTCTGTATCACCATTCGGAACACCCGATTCCCGGCCGAGCGGCATCCGCGGAACCTCTCGCACCCTTGTGCCCACCGACTGCCGCCTGTATCAGGCAAGTTAACTGCACGCATCCTTGATGTACCGGAAGCTTGCGTTTTGGTGAGTGTTCAGATCTCAGGTAGGTATCACCGCTATGCGGACTGTTCTCGGTCGGGTGCCGCGTCTGTAGTGTGCGGGGGTCAACACGCATTCCTCACAGCGGACCCCCGGAGTGGCCCCCTATGCGCATACGCAGATCCCGAGCCGCCAGGGCGATCACGGCCGCGTTGACGGTCGGTCTGATCGCCACCGGTTGCGCCAGCGAGCGAGACACGGAGGACGAGAACGGCGGCGAGGACACGTTCGTGTTCGGCGCCCCGGGCGACCCGGGCTCGCTGGACCCGGCACTCGCGAGCGACGGTGAGACCTTCCGGGTCACTCGCCAGGCCTTCGAAGCGCTCCTTGAGCACGAGTCGGGCGGCAGTGAGCTCGTCGGCGGTCTCGCCGAGAGCTGGGAGAGCAACGACGAGGGCACCGTCTGGACCTTCAACCTCCGCAAGGGCGTGAAGTTCCACGACGGCGAGGACTTCAACGCCGAGGCCGTGTGCGCCAACTACGACCACTGGTTCAACTGGACGGGCACCTACCAGTCCAGCGCGGTCTCCTACTACTGGCAGTCCATCATGGGCGGCTTCGCGAGCAACGAGGACGAGGAGACGGCGGAGGCGAACTACAAGTCCTGCACCGCTCAGGACGAGAACACCGCCGTCATCGAGGTCAAGGAGCCCTCCGCGAACCTGCCGGGCGGCTTCTCCCTCCAGGCCCTGGCCATCCACTCGCCGAAGGCCATCGAGGAGTACGAGAAGCAGGAGGCGACCGCCAAGGGCGACGCCATCACGTACCCCAAGTACAGCCAGGAGGCCGGCACGGTCGCCGGCACCGGCCCGTACCGGATCACGAAGTGGAACAAGGGCAACAAGGAAGTCACCCTTGAGCGCTTCGACGACTACTGGGGCGACAAGGCCAAGGTGAAGAACCTGGTCATCCGCACCATCGACACCGAGGAGGGCCGCCGCCAGGCGCTCCAGGCCGGTGACATCGACGGTTACGACCTCGTCTCGCCCGCCGACGTCAAGACCCTGGAGGACGAGGGCTTCGAGGTCCCGACCCGCGGTGTCTTCAACCTCTTCTACCTCGGCATGACCCAGGAGAAGAACGCGGCGCTGAAGAAGAAGGAAGTCCGCCAGGCCATCGCGCACGCCCTCGACCGCGAGAACCTGGTCAAGACCCAGCTGCCCGAGGGCGGCAAGGTGGCCACGCAGTTCATGCCGGACACGGTCGCCGGCTACTCGGACGACGTGACGACGTACGAGTACGACACGGCCAAGGCCGAGCAGCTCCTCGCGGACGCCGGTGAGAGCGGCCTGGAGATCGAGTTCTGCTACCCGACCGAGGTCACCCGCCCCTACATGCCCGCCCCCCAGGACCTCTTCGAGCTGATGAAGGCCGACCTGGAGAAGGCCGGCATCAAGGTCACCCCGAAGCCCATGAAGTGGGCCCCGGACTACCTCGACGCCACCGAGGCCGGCTCCTGCGCCCTGCACATGCTGGGCTGGACCGGTGACTTCAACGACGGCTACAACTTCATCGGCACCTGGTTCGCCGGGTACGACACCCAGTGGGGCTTCAAGAACCAGGAGCTCTTCGACGCGGTGAACGCCGGTTCGGAGCTGGGTGACGCGGACGAGCGCACCGCGGCGTACAAGAACGCCAACGAGGTCATCATGGACTACCTGCCGGGTGTCCCGATCTCCTCCTCCCCGCCTGCCATCGCGTTCGCCAAGAATGTCAACCCGCCGAACGTTTCCCCGCTGACCCAGGAGAACTTCGCGGAAGTCTCCTTCAAGTAGGCAGAGACAGGCACAGCACAGGTCCGCCCGGCCGCTGCAACTCGGCGACCGGGCGGACCCGTATCTGAAGTCACACACGCTAGAAAGGGGCATGCGGGGTGCTGCGTCTCGTCGTACGAAGACTGCTCCAACTCATTCCCACCCTGCTCGGCCTGTCGGTTCTGCTGTTCCTCTGGCTGAACCGGCTGCCCGGCGGACCCGCCTCAGCGATCCTGGGGGAGAGAGCCACCGAGGCCGAAGTGGCGCGCATCAACCGCGCGCTGGGGCTCGACGAGCCCCTCCATATCCAGTACTGGCGCTTCCTCAGGCGGATCACCGAACTCGACCTGGGCACCTCCGTGCAGACCGGACAGCCGGTGTGGGACGAGTTCACGCTGCGCTTCCCCGCCACCATGGAGCTGTCCGTCGCCGCGATCCTCATCGCCGTGGCGGTCGGCGTCCCGCTCGGTTACTTCGCCGCCCGCAAGCGGGGCGGCTGGCTGGACGTCACGGCGGTCTCCGGTTCACTCGTCGGGATCTGCGTCCCGGTCTTCTTCCTCGCCCTCATCCTCAAGGGGATCTTCGCCGTCGAACTCGGGATCTTCCCCAGCTTCGGCCGCCAGTCCACCGGTATCAACGCCACCGACGTGACCGGGTTCGCCGTCCTGGACGGCATTCTCACCGGGGAGTTCGACGCCTCCTGGGACGCCATCACCCATCTGGTGCTGCCCGCCGTCACCCTGGCCTCCATCCCCCTCGCCGTCATCGTGCGCATGACCCGCGCCAGCGTTCTGGAGGTGCTGGGCGAGGACTACGTCCGCACCGCCGAGTCCAAGGGCCTGCAGCGGCGCGTCGTACGGGGACGGCACGTGCTGCGCAACGCCATGCTGCCGGTGGTCACCGCCGTCGGCCTGCTCACCGGCTCGCTGCTGTCGGGGGCCGTCCTCACCGAGTCCGTCTTCGCCTTCGGCGGCATCGGCTCCTTCATCCGGACCGCGATCGACAGCCGTGACTACCCGGTGCTCGTCGGCTTCATCATGTTCATCGCGATGGTGTACGTCCTGATCAATCTGCTGGTGGACGTGGCGTACAGCCTCATCGACCCGAGAGTGCGGGTGCACTGACGTGAGCACCACGAAAACCGAGAAGATCCAGCGCCTCGCGGAGCTTACCGCCCAGCACGAGACCACGACCGGCGCCAGTCTGTGGCGGGAAGCCTTCCGGCGGCTGAAGTCCAGCAAGATGGCGATCATCGGGGCCGGCATCATCGCCGTCTTCGTCGTCCTCGCCGTCGTCGGCCCCTGGACCGCCCCCTACTCGCCGACGGCACAGACCTGGCGCGGGGATGTCCTGGTCAACCAGGGCCAGTTCGTCGGACCGCGCGGCGAGAACTGGCTCGGCCTCGACCACCTGGGCCGGGACATGTTCTCGCGCATGCTGGTCGGCGCCCGGCAGACACTGCTCGTCGGTGTCGTGGCGACCCTCATCGGGCTCGTCGTGGGCTTCCTCATCGGCGGGATCTCGGGCGCCGCGGCCACGCTCGGCGGCGCGGCGGGCAAGCGCCTCGACTCCTTCGTCATGCGCGTCACCGACATGATGCTGGCCCTGCCCTCGCTGCTGCTCGCCGTCTCCGTCGCCGCGGTCATGGGCCAGTCCCTGACCACCGTGATGATCGCTGTGGGTGTCGTCCAGGTGCCGATCTTCGCCCGGCTGCTGCGCGGTTCGATGCTCGCCCAGGGCGGCGCCGACTATGTGCTGGCCGCCCGTGCCCTCGGCGTCCGCAGAAGGCGCATCGTCCTCACCCAGATCATGCCCAACTCCCTGAGCCCGGTGATCGTTCAGGCGACGCTGTCCCTGGCCACCGCGATCATCGAGGCGGCCGCCCTGTCCTACCTGGGCCTCGGCAACCCCGATCCGGCGGTTCCCGAGTGGGGTGTCATGCTGTCCCAGGCGCAGCGCTTCTTCGACAACGCGCCGATGATGGCGGTCTATCCGGCCGTCGGCATCATCATCACCGCCCTCGGCTTCACCCTGCTCGGCGAGGCCATGCGGGAAGCCCTCGACCCGAAGTTGCGAGGCTGAACCACCATGCCACTTCTCACAGTCGACGAACTGACCGTCACTTTCGGCGGCGGGCACGGCCGCAAGGAGTCGAGGGCCGTCGACGGCGTCTCGTTCGCCGTCGGCCAGGGCCAGGTCGTGGGACTGGTCGGTGAATCCGGCTGCGGCAAGTCCGTCACCTCCCTGGCACTGATGGGGCTGCTGCCGCGCAAGGGCGTCACGGTCGGCGGCCGTGCCGACTTCGACGGCGCCGACCTGCTCACCATGGACCGGAACAAGCTGCGCGATCTGCGCGGCAGCCGCATCGCCATGATCTTCCAGGACCCGCTGTCCTCCCTCAACCCGGTCGTTCCCATCGGCGTCCAGGTCACCGAGATCCTCCGGCGCCACCGGGGACTCAAGGGCGAGCCCGCCCGCAAGGAGGCGGCCCATCTCCTCGACCGGGTCGGCATCCCCGACCCCACCCGGCGGCTCAAGGAATACCCGCATCAGATGTCCGGCGGGATGCGTCAGCGCGCCCTGATCGCCATGGCGGTGGCCTGCGCCCCGAGCCTGCTCATCGCCGACGAACCCACCACGGCCCTCGATGTGACGATCCAGGCCCAGATCCTGGAACTGCTCAAGGAACTGGTGGACCAGGAGGGCACCGCGCTGCTGATGATCACCCACGACCTGGGCGTGGTGGCCGGACTCTGCGACCAGGTCAACGTTCTGTACGCGGGCAAGGTCGTGGAGTCCGCCGGGCGCCGCGAACTGTTCGCCCACCCCACCCACCCCTACGCGCACGGACTGCTGGGCTCCATCCCGCGCCTGGACGCGCCGCGCGGCGACCCGCTCAACCCGATCCGGGGCTCCATCAACGACCGGATCGCCTGGGCCGAGGGCTGCGCCTTCGCCCCCCGCTGCGACCGCTACGAGCTGGACTGCCTGACGGGCACGCCCCGGCTCACCGAACCTCGCGCGGCCGGTCACCAGGTGCGTTGCGTCAACCCCGTACTCAAAGACGCCCGGGCCGAGGAGGTCCCCGCATGAGCCTGCTCGTACTGGACGGAGTGAAGGTCCACTTCCCGGTCAAGGAAGGCATCCTCTTCAACCGCACGGTCGGCCACGTCCACGCGGTCGACGGTGTCTCGCTCACGGTTGAGGCCGGTCAGACCTACGGCCTGGTCGGCGAGTCGGGCTGCGGGAAGACCACGCTCGGGCGGGCCGTGCTGCGCCTGGTGGACATCACCGAGGGCGAGGTCGTACTGGACGGCACCGATCTGGCGAAACTGCCCGAAGAGGAGATGCGCCGTTTCCGCCACCGCCTCCAGATGGTCTTCCAGGACCCGCTGGGCTCCCTCAACCCCCGGCAGAACATCGAGTCGATCCTCTCGGAGGGCATGCTCGCCCACGGTATCGGCGCCACTCAGGAGGAGCGCCGGGAGAGAATCAAGAAGATCCTGGCCAGGGTCGGTCTCCCGACCAACGCCCTGTCCCGCTATCCGCACGAGTTCTCCGGCGGCCAGCGCCAGCGCATCGGCATCGCCCGTGCCCTGGTCCTGGAACCCGATGTGATCATCTGCGACGAGCCGGTGTCGGCGCTGGACGTATCCATCCAGGCGCAGGTGATCAATCTTCTGGAAGAGCTCCAGGAGGAGCTGGGCCTGACCTACGTGGTGATCGCCCACGATCTGGCCGTGGTCCGCCACATCTCCGATGTGATCGGTGTGATGTATCTGGGCGCCCTGGTGGAGGAGGCGCCGAGCGACGCCCTGTACGCGGAACCGAGGCACCCTTACACCAAGGCCCTGATGTCGGCGGTGCCGGTGCCCGACCCGGAGGTCGAGGACCGGCGTGAGCGCATCCTGCTCACCGGCGACCTGCCCTCGCCGGCCAATCCGCCCACCGGGTGCCGCTTCCACACCCGCTGCCCGTGGGTGCAG
This sequence comes from Streptomyces sp. NPDC002845, assembly GCF_053591955.1. Taxonomy (NCBI): domain Bacteria; kingdom Bacillati; phylum Actinomycetota; class Actinomycetes; order Kitasatosporales; family Streptomycetaceae; genus Streptomyces; species Streptomyces sp. NPDC002845. The sequence continues at coordinate 16,052 of NZ_JBSFUU010000006.1, forward strand.
GACACCCGCTGCGCGACCGACCGGCCCGAGCTGACAGACATCGGCGGCGGGCACCGGGTTGCCTGCCACTACGCCGCCGAGATAGCGGCCGGGACGGTGCGGCGGACCGTGGGCGAAGTGGCGCCGGCGGCACGGGAGGGGATGGCCGACCGCCTGCTGTCCGCGGAGGCGGAGAAAGCAGAAGAGGTGGAGACGATGGAGACGATGGAGGAGGCGGAGAGGGTGGACAAGGCTGTGTAACGGGTCCGGTACATCGGGGTCCACGGCCTGACGTACGTGATCATCGCTCACGACCTGTCCGTCGTACGGCACGTGTCGGACCGGATCGCGGTGATGTACCTCGGCAAGATCGTCGAACTCGCCGACCGCGAAGCGCTGTACAAGGCGCCGATGCACCCGTACACCAAGGCGCTGATGTCGGCCGTACCGATCCCCGACCCCAGGCGCCGTGCGGCCAAGGGCGAGCGCATCCTGCTCAAGGGCGACGTGCCCTCGCCGATCTCGCCGCCGAGCGGCTGCCGCTTCCACACCCGGTGCTGGAAGGCGACCGAGGTCTGCAGGACGACCGGGCCGCCGCTGGTGGAGCTGAAGCCGGGGCCGAGCGTGGCCTGCCACCACCCCGAGGCCGCATCCGATGTGCGGCTACCGCAGGAGTCGGAGTCGGATTCGGAGTCGACCGAGAAGTAGGGTCTGAAGCCTGGTGTGAGCCCCTGCCTTGTAATGTAAGGCAGGGGCTTGCGTGTGGGTGAGAATGTTCGGGTGAGAATGGGTGGGTGATCCAGGACCTCTTCACTCCCTCCATCCAGCACTCGCTGGACCTGATAGGCATCTTCGTCTTCGCCATCTCCGGCGCGCTGCTGGCCGTCCGCAAGAACTTCGACGTCTTCGGCATCGCCGTCCTCGCCGAGGTCACCGCGCTGGGCGGAGGGCTGTTCCGGGACCTGGTCATCGGTGCGGTACCGCCCGCCGCGTTCACCGACCTCGGCTACTTCCTGACCCCGCTTCTCGCCACCCTGCTCGTCTTCTTCCTCCACCCCGAGGTGGAGCGCATCCAGACCGGCGTGAACGTCTTCGACGCGGCCGGCCTCGGCCTGTTCGCCGTCACGGGCACGACGAAGGCGTACGAGTACGGCCTGGGCCTCACCGCCTCCGCGGCCCTCGGCCTCGCGACCGCGGTCGGGGGCGGTGTGCTGCGGGACGTCCTCGCCAACGAGGTGCCGTCGCTGCTGCGCTGGGACCGGGACCTGTACGCGGTGCCCGCGATGGTGGGCGCGGGTGTGGTCGTCCTCTGCATCCGCTTCGACGCGCTGACGACCCTCACATCGGGGCTGGCGGCGGTGAGCGCGTTCGCGCTGAGGCTGCTGGCGATGCGGTTCAGCTGGCGGGCGCCTCGGGCGTGGAACCGGAGGTCGGCGGCGAGCGAAACCTAAAAAGCTACCGCTTAGTAGTCACTTGTTGTACGGTACCGCCATGGCTCAGGCATCCCAGGCGACCATCGGTGACAGCGAGTTCGACCGCGACACCGCCGTCACACCGCGCGAACCCGGCGTCTACGACATCGACCTCTCGGCAGGCTGGACGATCGTCAACGCCGTCAACGGCGGCTACCTGCTCGCCGCCCTGGGCCGTGCCCTCGCGGACGCGCTGCCGCACCGGGACCCGTTCACGGTCTCCGCGCACTACCTGACCGCCTCCCAGCCGGGCCCCGCGGTCATCCGCACGTCCACCGTCCGCACCGGCCGCACCCTCTCCACCGGTCAGGCCTCCCTCTTCCAGTGCGACGACGAGGGCCGCGAGGTCGAACGCATCCGCGTCCTCGCCTCCTACGGCGACCTCGACTCCCTCCCCGACGACGTCCGTACGGTCGCCGAGCCGCCGGCGATCCCGCCCATCGAGCAGTGCTTCGGGTCGCAGGACGCTCCCGGCCCGATCCCGGGGAGCTCGGCCCTCATCGACCGGCTGATGCTCAAGCTCGACCCCGCGACGCTCGGCTGGGCCCTCGGCGCGCCCTCCGGCAAGGGCGAGATGCGGGCGTGGTTCGGCCTGGCGGACGGCCGGGACGCGGATCCGTTCGCGCTGCTGCTCGCGGTGGACGCGCTGCCGCCGACCGCTTTCGAGCTGGGCCTGTCGGGATGGGTGCCGACGGTCGAGCTGACGGTCCACGTACGGTCCCGTCCGGCGCCGGGCCCACTGCGGGTGTCGATCACGACGCGCAACCTGGCGGGTGGGTTCCTGGAGGAGGACGCGGAGGTCTGGGACAGCGCGGACCGGCTGGTGGCGCAGTCGCGGCAGTTGGCACGGGTGCGTCTGGGCTGAGGGGCCCGGGACTGTGACGGCAGCCGGCGGCGGCGGCCGTCTCCGTTCACGGGGCTGTACCAGAGGGGAGTTGCGGGGGAGATGTGAACTCCCAGGTCAGGCGAGGGGTGTTGGGGGCGTTGGTTCCATGCCCGCCTCAGGACTCCCTCATCTGTTCTGGAGTTGTTCCGCATGAAGCGTGCGCGTCTCGTCCCCGCCGTGGCCCTGCTGGCCGCCGCGCCCCTGTTCCTGGTGGCATGCGGCTCGGGCGACTCCTCGTCGTCCGCCTCGGACAGCGGTGACTCCGGGCAGCAGCAGAGCTGCCGGGCGCCGTCGGGCATACCGTCGGACATGCCTTCGGGGGCTCCCTCCGGTGCGCCTTCGGGGGCACCCTCGGACATGCCGTCAGGGATGCCGTCCGGGGCGCCGAGCGGTGGCCCCGGTGGTGGTCAGGGCGGCGGCCCCGGCGGTGATGGTGGGTGCGGTGGCCCGGGTGGTCAGCCGGGGCAGGCGTCCGGTGGGGCGGCGACGGCCACGGAATCGGCGACGGACGCGGACGCGGATGCGACTGTGGATGCGGCTGTGGAGTCGGACAGCTGACCTCGGGGGACCGGTCACCCGAGCCAGTGACGGCGGCCGATGCTGATGAGCCGGAGCCGTCGGCCGGCCAGGCGGGTCACGCGGTCGCGCTCCTCCTGGGGGGCGCCCAGGGCCTCGACGAAGAGTGAGGCCGTGATCAGCATCTGGTCGACGTACAGACCCGCGAGCATCAGCAGGTCGTCGTCGCTCCAGCCCGCGAAGTCCGGGTGCTTGGCGAGTCCGGTTCTCACCTCGTGGGCGAAACGGTCCAGCTCGTGCTTGATCGCCTCGCGTACGGGCTGGACGCCGCCGTGGATCTCGCGGGCGATGAAGCGGACGTGGGCGGGGTGCGCGTCCACGTGGCGGGCGATCAGGTCGACGGCGTTCGCGATGAGTTCGTCGCTGTCGCCGATCGCGGTCATCAGGCTTCCGATGACGGGGTGCAGGCTGCCGAGCGCCTCCTCGACGAGTGCGACGCCGAGGTCCGCCGTCGAGCGGAAGTGGCGGTAGAAGGCGGTCGGGGCGACTCCGACGGCGCGGGTGACCTCGCGCAGGCCCAGGCTGCTCAGGCTCTGCTCCTCCAGCAGGGCCAGCGCCGCGTCCAGCAGGGCCTGTCGGGTCTTCTGTTTCTGCGCCTGCCGGATGCCGAGGGTGTGACTCATGCCATGGAGTCAACAACCGTTCTCTGGAATTGCAAAGCCGTGGGGCGCGCTAGACTCATAAGTCAGTGAACAAGTGTAACTACAAGCGTTCACCGAAACGACATGAGAGGCACAACTGTCATGCTGGTCCTCGTCGCCGCGCTCCTTCTGTTCGGCATGGTGCTGGGCACCGTGGCTCATGTACCGGTCTCCGTCAGCCTCGCCGCCGCGGCCGTCATCGGCCTCTGGCTCGCCGTCTTCGCGTACCGCGAGCGCCACGGTCGTGGGCGCCGCACCGCCAACTGACTCCGTCGGGAGCTGACCTGTCATGGAACTCACCGCTACGTCTCAAGGACCTACCCGTACCCGTACCGGTGTCGGTGTCCGGGACGCCGACGGTATGGCCGTCGCGTCCTTCATCCTCGGCCTGCTCGGCCTCCTGGTCCTCAATGTCTTCCTCGGGCCCGTTGCCATCGCCCTGGCCTGCGTGTCCCTCTGGCGTGGCACGGCTCGGCGCGGGCGGGCGTATCTGGGCCTGGGGTTGGGGGTGGCGGATCTGCTGGTGCTGGTCACGGTGATGCAGCTGAGCGGCACGGTGTCGTGGAGCTTCTAGGGGTTTTCCCACTCGCACCGCCCGTGCGGCTCAGGTGACGGGTGCCGCTTTCCTGCGGGGGTGTCTCGTCGGCGGCGGCTTCCGGCGAGTGCGTCCGGCTCCGCCGCTGTGTCTGCCCGCCAGTTCTCCCAGCAGCTCAGCAGACGCCTTTCGGCCTCACGACCCTGTTGCCAGGCATGGCGTGAATGGGCCGCCCCAGGGGCCGCGCCTGGGCAGGTGCACCATGCCGGGGCGGAGGCCGGAGACCGTAGAATCGGGCCCATCATGGCTTACCTCGACCACGCAGCGACGACCCCGATGCTCCCCGAGGCGGCGGAGGTGCTGACCGCCCAGCTGAGCGTCACCGGCAACGCCTCCTCGCTGCACGCGGCCGGCCGCAGGGCCCGGCGTACCGTCGAGGAGGCCCGTGAGACGCTCGCCGAGGCCCTGGGCGCCCGCCCCAGTGAGATCGTGTTCACCTCCGGAGGCACCGAGGCCGACAATCTCGCGGTCAAGGGCCTGTACTGGTCCCGCCGCGACGCCGACCCGGCCCGCACCCGGGTCCTCGCCAGCCCTGTCGAGCACCACGCGGTCCTGGACGCCGTCCACTGGCTCGGCGAACACGAGGGCGCCACCGTCGAGTACCTCCCGGTCGACTCGTACGGCCGAGTCCACCCGGACGCGCTGCGCGAGGCCATCGCCCGCAACCCCGACGACGTGGCCCTGGCGGCCGTGATGTGGGCGAACAACGAGATCGGCACGGTCATGCCGATGCGTGAACTCGCCGATGCGGCCGCCGAGTTCGGCGTCCCGTTGCACGCCGACGCCGTCCAGGCATTCGGTCAGGTCCCCGTCGGATTCGGCGATTCCGGCCTCGCCGCGATGGCCGTGTCCAGCCACAAGATCGGCGGCCCGTACGGCATCGGCGCGCTGGTCCTCGGCCGCGAGTACAGCCCCGTACCCGTACTGCACGGAGGCGGCCAGGAGCGCCACGTCCGCTCCGGCACCCTTGACGTCCCGGCCATCGCCTCCTTCGCGGTCGCGGGGCGGCTGGCCGCCGAGCAGCGTGAGTGGTTCGCCCGGGAGATCGGCGCCCTGCGGGACGACCTGATCGCCGCGGTCCGATCCGCCGTCCCCGACGCGATCCTCGGCGGCGACCCGGCCGACGAGGGCCGTCTCCCCGCCAACGCCCACTTCACGTTCCCTGGCTGCGAGGGCGACTCCCTGCTCCTGCTGCTGGACGCGCAGGGCATCGAGTGCTCCACGGGCTCCGCCTGCACGGCGGGCGTCGCCCAGCCCAGCCACGTACTCCTCGCCACCGGCACCGACCCGGACCTGGCCCGCGGCACCCTCCGCTTCTCCCTCGGCCACACCTCCACGGAGGCCGATGTCGAGGCGCTCGCGAAGGCGATCGGCCCGGCGGTGGAACGGGCCCGGGCGGCGGGTCTCACCTGAGCGACCGAGCACTGGGGCGGGCGCGTTCCCATCGCCCGCACATTGCACACATGGCACATGACACATGGCGCACATGGCAAGGTCACCCGCGCTCTCAGGACGTTTGTGACGGCCTTGAAGCCGTCCTCCGACCCGGAACGGCTGTCCCTGAAGCGGCCATCAGCGCCTCATCAGGCGATTCGTGCCAGGCCGACGGACAGCCCGGCGGGCGGTCAAGAGCCATCAGAACGTCCTGGAGCCGGGCCCCTCTCGCCGCACCGGAGCGACGATGGCGCGAGCCGTTGGCACGGCGGGCGGCGGGGACCACCCGCACTTCCCCGGACCTGCTCAGGCAGGGGACCCCGCCGCGAGCCATACAGCCGTGCGCTCAGTGGTGCGTGCCCGTGCCCAGCAGCTCCGGCAGCGGGTTGACCAGGCCGTCGCCCGGCGACTGCCGCTGCGCCCCGGCCGTCGGCCAGACCGCGGGGCAGTGGGTGCCCCGGGGCGGGGTGCGGAGCGTGGTCAGGTAGGTGTCGATCGCGGTACGGGCGCAGGGGCTCAGCCAGTAGTCGCCGTGGCCGACACCGTCGTACGTCAGCAGCACGGCCTCCCGGCCGATCTGCCGGGCCGCGTTGGAACCCCAGGAGTACGGGGTGGCCACGTCGTAGCGGCTGTTGGTCACCAGGATCGGTGGGGTGCCGTCGACATCGAGCCGGTGCGGCGGGTTGGTCACCTTCGTCGGCCAGTTCTGGCAGCCGGTCAGATCCGTCCAGGCCAGCGAGCTGAGCCGGGTGACCGGGGCGATCTTGGCGAGCTTCCGCTCGAACCGGGCGAGGGTGGCGTACGAGGGGACGTCGAAGTCGTAGTCCTGGCACATCACCGGCAGGTACGGGAACTCCGTCGGCTCGCCGCGCTTCCGCAGACCCTCGACGGCCGCGCTCATGGTGCCGGTGTCGAAGGACTCCAGGACGTCGGCGAAGGAGAACCAGTCCACCGGGTCGTACATGAACGAGAAGGCGATCGCCTGGAGGTCCGCCGTGGTGATCGGCTGCGGCGGGTCCGACGGCCAGGTCAGGTCACCCGTCTCCGCCCGCTTGTAGAGCCGCTCGAAGAGGTCGCGTACGTCGCTGCCGTACAGGGCGCAGCCCGGCGTCCGCTCGCACCAGTCGGCGAACTGGCCGAACGACTCCTCCATGGCCACGGTCTCGGTCTTCTGGTAGTTCCACCGGTTCAGGCTGTGGTCCATGTTCGAGTCGAGGACCATCGCGCGGACGCGGTGCGGATAGCGCTCGGCGTACTGCTGGCCTATGCCGGTGCCGTAGGAGACGCCGTAGTAGCTGATCTTCCGCTCGCCCAGACCGGCACGGATCGCGTCCATGTCGCGGACGACGCTCGCGGTGTCCATGTGGTCGACGAGCGGCCCGGTGAGATCGCGGCAGCTCTCGCCGAGCTCCTGGTTGGCCTGCCGCAGGGCTGCGAACTCGGTGGCGTTCCGCGGGTAGAGCAGTTCGCCCTGGGTGACGACCTTGTCCTCGTCGCAGAGCACCGGGTTGCTGCGGGCCACGCCGCGCGGGTCGAAGCCCACGATGTCGAAGCGGGCGAGGAGTTCGGGCGAGAAGATGCTCGGCGCGCCCAGCGCGAAGCCGACGCCCGAGCCGCCGGGGCCACCGGGGTTGATCAGCAGGGAGCCGATCCGCCGGTCCGGGTCGGTGGCCAGGTGCCGGGCGAGCGCCAGGTCGACGGTCGCGCCGTGCGGCCGCTTCCAGTCCACGGGCACGGTGATGGTGGCGCACTCGAAGCCGCCCTCGTCGGAGGGCGGATCGCACGGCTCCCAGGCGATGCGCCCCGGCTGCGGGGAAGTGGTGGAGGGCGTGGCGGTGGCGGTGCCGGCCAGGAACTGGCCGAACAGCGCGGTGATCAGCGCGCCGACGGCGAGTCTTCTGCGCACGCGGGAGCGTGAGGTTGTGGTTGCCGGGGTTGTCGTGGTTAAGGGCGTGGGGGATGGCACGGAAAATCCTCCCTGAGGCGGAAGTTCACAGATCGATCACAGCATGAACCGAACTTCCGCTCAGGCCAAGTGAATTGACGTACCGTCAAATAGTGGGGTTACGGCTGGAGAGGCAGGGCTACGCCCCGGCGGCGCTCGCCTCGCGCACGAGCCGCATGTACCGGTCCCAGTCCCAGAGCGTCCCGGGGTCCGTGTGGTCCGTGCCCGGCACCTCGACATGCCCGATGATGTGCTCCCGGTCGACGGGTATCCCGTACCGCGCGCAGACGCCGGCCGTGAGCCGCGCCGAGGCCTCGTACATCGCGTCCGTGAACGAGGACGCCTCGTCGACGAACCCCTCGTGCTCGATGCCGACGCTCCGCTCGTTGTAGTCGCGGTTCCCCGCGTGGTACGCCACGTCCAGCTCGCGGATCATCTGCGTGATGTGCCCGTCCTTGCGGACGATGTAGTGGGAGGCCGCGCCGTGCCCGGGGTCCTGGAACACCTTCACCGCGCTGTCGAAGCTGCCCTGGGTGACGTGGATGATCACCATGTCTATGCCGTAGTCGTCGGGCCGGTCCGCGCGCCGCCAGTTCGCCGAGGACGCCGCCACCCAGCGGGCACCCCGGAAGTCGACCTCGCCCTCCTCGCGCGGCTTCTCCACGCCCGGCGCGCGCCACCACAGCCGCCCCAGCTCGTCACGGGCCAGCACGGCCGTGCCCACCGCGGCCGCGGCTCCGCCGATCAGCAGGGCCCGCCGCCCGACGCGCCGGTCCGCGTCCTTGTCCTTGGATGCTCTTCTCGCCCCCATGCGATCTTCAACGGATACTCGCGGGCTCCGGTTCCCGGTGACCCGTACCCTTGAAGAGTTATGACTGAGACCTCGCAGCGCCCCCTCCGCGTCCTCGCCGCCATGTCGGGCGGAGTCGACTCCGCCGTAGCCGCAGCCCGCGCGGCCGAAGCGGGCCACGATGTGACGGGCGTCCACCTCGCGCTGTCCGCGAACCCGCAGTCGTTCCGCACGGGCGCGCGTGGCTGCTGCACCATCGAGGACTCGCGCGACGCCCGCCGCGCCGCGGACGTCATCGGCATCCCCTTCTACGTCTGGGACCTCGCCGAGCGCTTCCGCGAGGACGTGGTCGAGGACTTCGTCGCCGAGTACGAGGCCGGCCGCACCCCGAACCCGTGCCTGCGCTGCAACGAGAAGATCAAGTTCGCCGCGCTCCTCGACAAGGCCCTGGCCCTGGGCTTCGACGCGGTCTGCACGGGCCACTACGCCAAGGTGATCGTGGGCGAGGACGGCTCGCGCGAACTGCACCGCGCCTCCGACATGGCCAAGGACCAGTCGTACGTCCTCGGGGTCCTCGACGACAAGCAGCTCGCCCACGCGATGTTCCCGCTGGGCGACACGGTGACGACCAAGGACGAGATCCGCGCCGAGGCCGAGCGCCGCGGTCTCTCGGTCGCCAAGAAGCCCGACTCGCACGACATCTGCTTCATCGCCGACGGCGACACCCAGGGCTTCCTGTCCCGGCGGCTCGGCAAGGCCGAGGGCGACATCGTCGACGAGTCGGGCGCGGTCCTGGGCACCCACGAGGGCGCGTACGGCTTCACCATCGGCCAGCGCAAGGGGCTCCGCATCGGGACCCCGGCCCCCGACGGCAAGCCGCGCTACGTCCTGGACATCTCCCCGGTGGACAACACGGTGACCGTGGGCCCGGCGGCCTCCCTGGACGTCTCGGCCCTCACGGCCGTCAAGCCCCGCTGGTGCGGCACCGCACCCTCCGGCCCCGGCACCTACACCGCCCAGCTCCGTGCCCACGGCGGCGAGACCGAGGTCACCGCGGAACTCGTCGGCGGCTCCTTGGAGGTCACGTTCACCGAGTCGGTCCGCGGCGTGGCCCCCGGCCAGGCGATCGTCCTGTACGACGGCACGCGCGTCGTGGGCTCGGCGACGATCGCGACGACCACGCGGGCGACGGCGGGCGCGGCCTGAGCCGCCTGATTTTCCGCCCGCGCGACCGCCGGATGAGCGCGCCGGGGCAAACGAGCAGGGTGCTCACGCGACCGAGGACCGGAGAAGGTGATCTGGACTCGGAAGGCGTCTGCATTCCGTTCGGCGGTTTTTGATCAGTCGAACGATGAGTTCTTGCGAGCTGCCGAGTCGGTATGGACATGACTGCTGTGACCACACCGCCGGTCGTCTCCCGTACCGAGTGGCTGGCCGCAATCGACACCTTGCGCGCCCGGGAGAAGGCGCACACCCGGGAGGGCGACGCGATCGCCGCCGCACGGCGACGCCTGCCGATGACTGAGGTGGCCCCGTCGACTCCGCCCGTCGGAGGCAACGGAGCTGTCCCCGGACAAGCTCCGCGCGGCCGTGGAGCTGGCCGAGCAGCACGGCGATCCCGTCCCGCTCTTCGTGGCCCGCGTTGAATACGGACGGCAGGTGTCCAAGCGGCGGCTGGCCGACGGTCTGGCACAGCTGCGGGAATCGGAGCGTATGTACGCCTCCGATCCGGGCCTCGGCGGCACCGGTGACCCGGTTCTCCAGCACACCCGCAACCTGGGGGAGATGCAGCTCGGCATCACCCTCTTCGACAGCGGGCACCTCAGCGAGGCGCTGACCAGGCTGATCCGCTGCGTCCAGCGGCTGCGCGACGAACCGCTGAAGGCCGAGCTGCCCATAGCGCTCAACTACCTGGCACAGGTGCACACGGGCCTCGGTTCCTGCAGGGAAGCCGAGGACGTCCTGCGCGAAGCGCTCGACTCCGAGGCCGGCCGCGGAGGCGACAGCGGCTGGCACGCCTACAACCAGGCGTTGCTCGCCCACCTTCTCGTCCAGCAGCCGACACGGCGTGAGCAGGCCCTGGAGCTGATCGCCGACGCATGGGCGGAGACGGAGCGGACCTGGCTGGCGAACCTCGTTCCCATCGTCCGCAACATGTACGCCGAGATCCTGCTGGTCGCGGCTGACGGACCTGGGGAACTCCTTGACCAAGCCGACCGCCTGGCGGTCGCCACCTGCGTCGAGACCCAGCGCAGTGGCATGATCCGCAGCCAGATCGCCGCGCACTCCCTGCGTAGCCGAATCCTGCTCCGCCAAGGCAACAGAGTTGCCGCCCAGGATCAGACCCGTCAGGCCGTTCGCATCCTGGACGAGGTCGGGGACATGCCCGCCCTGCGTACGGAGGAGGTCCTCTACCACTCCGCCGTGGTGCAGGCCGCCGGGGGCGTACCGGAAAATGCGCACGCACTCCTGGCACGCGCTCGGCGCGCGGTTGCCCGCAAGGCGGACCTGGTCACCGACGACTCGCTGCGCGACCGCTTCCTCACACGGGTCCCCCTCAACATCGCCATCCGCGAGGGCGAAGGGATCGACCAGTGATCAGGGCGGACGGCCATCAAGAGGGCCTGACAGCAGGTGGCAGACTGGAGCCGTCATGCTGACGATCACCAAGGAGTTCCACTTCTCGGCCAGCCATGTCCTCGACCGGCTGCCGAGCCGGCACCCCTGCGCCCGCATGCACGGTCACAACTACGTCGTCGTCTTGGAGCTGTCCGCCCGTCGTGAGGACCTCACCGAGGCGGGGTTCGTTCGCGACTACCGTGAGCTCGATACCTTCAAGAAATGGATGGACGACACCCTTGACCACCGTCACCCGAATGAGGCGATGGGGGGCGGTATCTCACCGTCGGCGGAGAATCTGGCCGCGTGGATCTTCGACCTCTGGATCGAGCGATTCCCTGAGCTGACAGCGGTCAGGGTGTCCGAGACGCCCAAGGCCTGGGCGGAATACCGGCCAGAGCGGTGAAACGAAGAATGGCAGCCCACTTCAGCCTTTTCACACACCTGGTTTGGAACCGGTCAGCTGTGCCGGGGAAACGGGAGAAGAGGTCCACGACGAACGCGACGTAGACGATCCCCGACCAGGTGGCGACATAGGTGAAGTCCGCCACCCGCCTCTCGTTCGGCCGGGACGCGGTGAAGTCGCGTCGCAGCAGGTCAGACGCCCGTTCATGCCCATCGTCGCGGATGGTGGTGCGGATCTTCCGGCCCCGCCGGGCACGCTCCAGGCCCGCCGCCTTCAAGATCTCATCGGCCCGCCGCAGTTCGGCGTTCTCGGCCTTCAGCCGCTTGGTCTCCGCGGCCTCCTCCGACGAGGTGCCGGGACGCTGACCTGCGTCCACCTCGGCTCTGCGGACCCAGGTCCGCACCGTCTCCGCCGCGCCGATGCCCAGCGTCGCCGCGACCGCCTTCATCGGGGCCCACCGGTCGGATGGTTCGGACGGATCTCCGTGCGTGGTCCCGGCTGTCGCATCGGCCTGACGAGCGGGACTCCCGTTTCCGTCACTGCATGCGGCACCTCTGCTGTCACCGGCCTCACCCCTGGCGGCATGTCACGGCTTGTGACGCCTGCCGGCGTCACGCAGGTGCCGGCGGGTTTGGTGGCGCAGTTGCGGGAGCGGAGCGTTGGCACCGAGCCGCTGGATGAACTCGTCCGCCTTCCACGTGATCAGGCCGCCCTGGCGAGACAGGTACAGGCCGACGTGGTCGATGCCGAAGGCGTCGTCGTAGTCGAGGAGCAGGTATCCGGCGAGTTGGTAGATCTCCTCGCGGCCCAGGCGGCGGGGGTCTTTGGTGGCTTTGCAATCCAGTAGGAGGCCACCGAGGATGTAGTCGGCGTCGGCACCGCCGATGTCGGTGCTGCCGGTGAACACTGGTCCGCAGATCCGGTGCCGGCCCGGGAGGGCACGGAACGGGGCGAAGGGGGCTTCGGCGAGTTCCATCTGCTGGTGGATGTCATCGAGTACGTATTCGGGGACTGCGGCGGTGAGGTCGTCCAAGCCAGTGGCGGGGGTGGCGTGGGCGAGCATGCTGAAGCGGCGGATCTGGCCGGTGCGGGCGATGTCTTCGAAGAACCCGGCGACGAAGCACAGCCGGGTGAGTGCGTGCTCGTCCAGGCTTCCGGGGGCAGCGAGGCAGGCGTCGACGGTGGCCAGGAGCTGCTGGCCTGCCGCGTGAAGGGCCTTGCGGCTCTCCGGCCCTGGTACACCGCGCAGGGGCTGGACGTCGTCGAGGGCCAGGACGCCGGCGGTGACGGCGGGCCCGAGTCGCCCGCCGAGCGACAGGCGTAGCCGGTAGTCGATGGCATGGCCGAGGGCTGACCAGTTCGGGTGCTGTACGTCGATGGGCTGGACGGGGGCCGGGAGGCGAGAGATACGGATCTGGTAGTCGCGCACCAGGTTCTGGTGGTGGGGGAGACGGTGCGCCATGAACTGCGAGACAGGTGAGGAGTCGTACTTCAGCTGCCCGGTCAGGCTCAGCTCGATCATCGGCCGCCCGGCGACGGTTCCGTCGCGGCCTGCGTCGGCCATCGAGGTCTCGTACTCGTCGATCCAGGCGATGCCCTCGGTGTCCAGTTGGTGGCGAGCACGGGTGACGGCGACGTAGATCAGGCGGGCCTCGCTCGGGATCAGCGAGCGTTGCAGTCCGTCGTCATCGACGGACGGGGCCTGGAACCCCTTGCTGATCCGTACGGTGGCCCATTCGCGGCCCTTGGCCTTGTGCGCGGTGGACACGGTGACCTTCGCGTCGTCCTCGGAGGAGAGGCGGTCCACGGCGGCGATGATCTGGTCCGGGCCGTAGGTGTCGACCAGCTTGACGATGGCCTTGAGGTCCTGGGCGGCCTTGTCGTGTTCGGCGTATTCCTGCACCTCGCCCCAGGAGCTGAACAGGAACAGCTCGGGGTGGCTGGTGCGCTTGCCCGCCTTCAGCTCCATGGCCGCCGTGGCGATGCGGTGCAGCGCGCTGCCTCCGCCGGTCAGCGCCACCGGGATGCCCAACTCCATGTACGCCAGGACTTCCTGCATGGCGTCGGCGTTGCCGCGGCACAGCACCGCGTCCGGGTGCGTCACCGTGCTGACGCGGGAGGTACCGGGACCGTGGCCGGTCAGCTGCATTTCGGAGTCGGCGTGCTTGAGCCAGCGGTTGGCCACCTTGGCGATGGCCGGGCCGAAGCGGAAGGACTGGGTGAGGTGGAGGTGCTCGGCCGGGAAGCCGGTCATGACGTCGCGCGCGTTGCGCCAGCCGTAGATCTGCTGGGCCGGGTCGCCGACGCATATCCGCTGTGCCTGCTGGGCGAGGAAGATCTCTTCGAGTACGGGGTTGGTGTCCTGGGCTTCGTCGAGCAGGATGAAGTCGGCCGGGAGCACCGGCTCGGTCATGGCCCACAGCTTCATGTAGTGGTCGTGTTCGAACCGCAGTTTGCCGTTGGGGGAGCAGATGTCCGCCCAGGCCCGGTGCGCGTGCGGCAGCAGGACGCGGGCGACGTACTCCTGAGCCTGGTCGTCGAGACCGTTGAGCCACTCCATGTGACGGGCCATGACCTGCCGGTCGGTGGTGTAGCAGAACTTGCGGACCATGCCCATCACCAGGCGGGCCTGGTGACTGACCTTGATCCGACGGGAGTTGACGACCAGGTCACGGTCGATGCCCAGCATCTGCGCGGTGTGCCGGGCAGGGATACGTGCCGAGGCGTTCAGGCGCTCGCGGTAGAGATGCCCCACAGCCCTGAAGGCGAGGGAGTGTGCGGTGCGGCATTCCACGTTCGGCCCGAAACGTCTGCGGGCGTCGTCGGCGATGGCCCGGTTGAACGCCACGTACAGTCCGCGCTTGCGGGTGCTCGCACCCATGAGAATCAGCGTGGACGTCTTGCCCGTTCCAGCGCCGGCGACCAGGGCCAGGTCCTGGCCTGAGACGAACAACTCACGGGCAGCCTTCTGCTCTCGGGTCGGCTCAATGGCCACAGGAGTCCTCTCCGGGAATCGCGGCTTTATGTACCGCAGTCCGCAGGGTGCCCGTTGGTGTGACCGTACGTCAATTGGTTCTTACGTTCGGTAGGCATCTCCTGCCGGGCATCCACGTTTTCTCCCCTCGGATGGTGGCGAACATTTCAGTGGCCTGGGGCCCTCACTGGATTGGGCGACCGCATGCCTCCTCCGCCACAGCGGTCTGGCAGGGCTCGTGGTGTCGGCATCGTGACGGACGATTACGAAAGCCATGGCACGCCACTGGCCGAGTATCGGCTCACACGAGCTGATCAACGGCGCCAGGAGGAGAGAGAGCGGAGGGCTGAGTACATTCGCCGCGTGGTGGACAGTGCGCCACAGTTGTCTGCTGAGGCTGCCAGTAGATTTCAGGAGCTTTTGGGGCCCTTTCAGTCTCCGTGCCCGTCTTCAGTGGGGTGCGCCGCGCCTTCGGGAGGCGATCCACGCGTGCGCTCCTCGATCCCGTCACGCTTACGCGTGACGCTTCAAGATGGGCACGCGTGTGTGCCCCCGTGGCACACGCGCGTGCCCGAGATCGGTCATGCCCCGAAGAACTCCGCCAGCACCGGGGCGAGGGCGACCGGGTCCACCATGTGGGTCTGGCCTTCCAGGCTCTGGTACGTGCCCTCGGGTGCGGCCTCCGCGATCGCGTGTGCCGCCTGCCGCATCCACGCGGGGCTGTCGCCGCCCGCGAGGGCCAGGACGGGCACGGTGATCGACGCCAGCCGGTCGCGGGGCACCGGGCCGTCGCCCAGCACGGCGTTGTCGTACGCCAGGCTCGGTGCGATGGCCTCCATGCCGGCCCACATGGGCGACTGGCGGGCGCCCTGGATCACCTCCTCGGCCATGCCGGTGAGCCGGAGGAAGTGCTCGACCGCGTCCCCGCGGCGCCCCTGTGCAAGGGCCTCGGTGAGCCGCTCGGTGTACTCGGCGAGATCCTTCTCGCCGCCCTCGTAGACGGCGAACGGCACCTCGTACACGGCGGCCCGACGCACCGGCAGTCCGCTCGCCACCGCCTCCAGGACCAGCGAGCCGCCCGACGAGATACCGCACAGCGCCGCCTCGTCGCCCACCGCCTCGATCAGCGCCGCGAGGTCCTCGACCTCACGGGCCACCGCGTACGGCGCCGTGTCACCGCTCTCGCCGCGCCCCCGCCGGTCGTAGTACACGACGCGGAACCGGTCCGACAGGGGCACGGCCAGCGGCGCCACCGTGGCCCCCGTCGACATCGCGCCGCTGACGAGCACGACCGCCGGGCCCTCACCGGTGCTCTCGTACGCGATGGACGTGCCGTCGCGCGAAATCACGTTCTTGTCCATGCCTGTGGAGACTGCCGCACGGCAGGGAGCCAATCGCTCACGACACTTCGACTTCGTAGAAGCAGAGGTGATCCTTGATCTCCGCCACGTCCGGCTTCGGGTCGGGGTACGCCCAGACGAGGTCCGCGGCGTCCGGGAGGGACCAGTAGGACGCCGTCCCCTTGAAGGGACAGTACGTGTGCGTCTCGGACGGTGTCAGCAGGTCCAGCCGTACGTCCTCGGCCGGGATGTAGTACCGCGCGGGGAAGCCGGTCTCCCGCAGGACGAGCGACCGGT
Organism: Streptomyces sp. NPDC002845; assembly: GCF_053591955.1. Taxonomy (NCBI): domain Bacteria; kingdom Bacillati; phylum Actinomycetota; class Actinomycetes; order Kitasatosporales; family Streptomycetaceae; genus Streptomyces; species Streptomyces sp. NPDC002845. The sequence continues at coordinate 32,006 of NZ_JBSFUU010000006.1, forward strand.
CGCTCTCCGCCAGGACCTGGTCGCCGTGGACGGCACGGACATGTTCGCTGACCTTTTCGATGGTGATGCGGTGTCCTTCGGTCACGGTCCTGCCTCCTTGGGGTAGCACTCTTCTGACACTTCAGCGCACGCTGTTCGCGAATTCTTCCCCCCGACGTCGCGCGGGGCCGAGCCGAGGAGGTCCTCATGGGAGCCGGAGCCCTGCTCAGAAACCGGCGGAGCCTCGTCCACCAGGTCCGCTACGCCCTGCGTCACCCGGAGCGCGTCCCCGCCCACGTCCGGCGGGCCGCCCGCGATGCCTGGCTGCGGCTGCGGTACCGGGACCACATCGCGTACTACCGGGCCGTGATGGCCTCCGACGCGGCCCGCAGTCCCGAGGCCGCGGTCGGCCACAACCCGTCGGTCGAGCGGTGGGCGCGGATCGGCCGTATGCAGTTCGACTACCTCGTACGGCACGGACTCCAGCCGCACCACCGGATGCTGGAGATCGGCTGCGGGAACCTGCGTGCCGGGCGGCTGTTCATCGACCACCTGGACAGCGGCCACTACTACGGGATCGACATCTCGCCGGACATCCTGCTCGCGGCCCAGGACACCCTCGTACGCGAGGGTCTGCAATCCAAACTGCCCTACCTGGCACTCGCCGACGACCTCACCTTCGCCTTCCTGCCCGACGGGCACTTCGACGTCGTCCACGCGCACAGCGTGTTCTCGCACTCGCCGCTGCACGTCATCGAGGAGTGCTTCGCCCACGTCGGGCGGATCCTGGCGCCGGACGGGTTCTTCGACTTCACGTTCGACCGCACCGAGGGCAAGGAACACCAGGTGCTGCACGAGGATTTCTACTACCGCACACAGACCCTGGCCCAACTCGCCCGGAAACACGACTTGTCGGCCCGCTTCATGGACGACTGGGAGCAACTCCCGCACGGGCAGTCGAAGCTGCGCGTGAGTGTGACCTCGGTAAAAGCCTGAGGCGTTGTCGGTGGCGGACCGTAGCGTGGAGTCATGAATATCTGTGTCTTCCTCTCCGCCGCCGACCTCGACGACCGTTACACGCGCCCCGCGCGGGAGTTCGCCAAGCTCCTCGGCAAGGGCGGACACACCCTGGTGTGGGGCGGCTCGGACGTCGGGCTCATGAAGGTGGTCGCCGACGGGGTACAGGAGGCGGGCGGCCGACTGCTGGGCGTCTCGGTCGCGTTCCTGTCGGCCAAGGCGCGGCCCGGCACCGACGAGATGGTGACCGCGCGCGATCTCGCCGAGCGCAAGAAGCTGCTCCTGGAGAAGGCCGACGCCGTTGTGATCATGGTCGGTGGGACGGGCACTCTCGACGAGGCGACCGAGATCCTGGAGCTGAAGAAGCACGGCCACACCGACAAGCCGGTGGTGCTGCTGAACACGGCCGGTTTCTACGACGGCCTCAAGGAGCAGTTCCGGCGCATGGAGGACGAGGGCTTCCTGCCGCGCCCGCTGTCGGACCTCGTCTTCTTCGCCGAGGAGCCGGTGGGGGCGCTGGCGTACCTGGAGGAGGCGTTCGGGACGAGGTGAGGCACCTGGGCAGTTCGTACGGCCTGGGGGTGGCCGCTGGGCAGCTGGTGAGACGGGTCCGCGCGGGCGTCCCCCGATGGGTGTGAGGAGACGGGTGCGAGCATGGGCACATGGCTACACATGTGATCACCGGGGCGGGTTCCGGTATCGGCGCCGCCGTCGCCCGCCGCCTCCACGCGCGCGGGGACGACCTCGTGCTGCACGTCCGCGACGCGGGCCGCGCGAAGGAGCTGGCGGCCGAGTTCCCCGGAGCGAAGACCCTGGTCGGCGATCTGGCGGACCCGGACAAGCTCAGCTGGGCCTTCTCGCACCAGTCGCTCCCGGACCGCGTGGACTCCCTCCTCCACATCGCGGGCGTGGTCGATCTCGGCGCGGTCGGTGAACTGACCCCGAAGTCCTGGCGTCACCAGCTCAACGTCAACCTCATCGCTCCCGCCGAGCTGACCCGCCACTTCCTGCCCCAACTCCGCGCCGCCCGCGGCCACGTGGTCTTCGTGAACTCCGGCGCCGGCCTGAACGCCCATGCCTCCTGGTCCGCGTACGCCGCCTCCAAGCACGGTCTCAAGGCCCTCGCCGACTCCCTCCGCCACGAGGAGCACCCCAACGGCGTCCGCGTCACCACCGTCTACCCCGGCCGCACCGCCAGTCCCATGCAGGCCAAGGTCCATCAGCAGGAGGGCAAGCAGTACGACCCGTCGCGGTGGATCGACCCCGAGTCGATCGCGACGACCATCCTCATGGCCCTGGACCTGCCGAGAGACGCGGAGATCAATGACCTGACGGTGCGGCCGGGGAACTGACGGCGACTTTTCTCGCCCCCCGCCGCCCCTACCCGTCCCATTCCCGGGGCGCTGCCCCGGACCCTCGCTGAGGGCTGCGCCCCCAGGCCCCCGGGTGGGGGTGTCCGGGCGGGTGGGGTGGGTGGGACGGTGGGGTGTCCGGGGTGGGTGGGGCCGTGCGGGTGGGTGGGTGGTTTATCGGCCTGGCGGCCTCGGGGGGGGGGGGCCGGGGGGGGGGGGGGGGGGGGTTTATCGGCCTGGCGGCCTCGTCCTCAAGCGCCGGACGGGCTGAGGGAGGGGTGCGAGGCCCGCTTTTTGGCCTACCGAGTCGGGTGGTGGGTGGGCATAGGTCCGGGGGTCCAGGGAGCGGAGCCCCCTGGCGGGGTCGAAGGGGCGGAGCCCCTGGGGCCGGTGCCCGCACCGGCGCCCCGCAGCCCGAGGCATACGTAGGCTTCACCCGTGAACGACAACATTCGCTTCGGCCCGGCCACCGGCATCGGCTCCCTGCCCGGCGGCGACGCCAGGGAGGCTGCCAGGACAGTCACCGGCTCCTTCGAGGACTTCCCGTTCCTCGCGGAGCTGCCCGCCCGCGGCCCCGGCGCGGACATGATCGGGCGGACCGCGGGGATGCTCGTCGAGCTGTACGCGCGCGTGGAGCCGAGCGGCTGGCGGATCGGGGACCGGCCGGGGCGGGACACCAGGCGGGCGAGGTCGTGGCTCGTGGAGGACCTGGACGCGCTGGAGGAGTTCACGCAGGGTTACGAGGGACCGCTCAAGGTGCAGGCGGTGGGGCCCTGGACCCTCGCCGCCGCCCTGGAGCTGAAGAACGGGGAGGCCGCGCTGTCCGACCCCGGCGCCTGCCGGGACCTCGCCGGCTCGCTCGCCGAAGGGCTGCGGGAACACCTCGACGACGTACGACGACGGGTGCCCGGCGCCCGCATCGTCCTCCAGCTCGACGAGCCGTCCCTCGTCGACGTACTGCGCGGGCAGGTGAAGACCGCGAGCGGCTACCGGACCCACCGGGCCGTGGACCGGCAGGTCGTCGAGGCCACCCTGCGGGACGTCATGGGTGTACAGGGTTCCGACGGCCCCGTCGTGGTCCACTCGTGCGCCCCCGACGTCCCGTTCGCCCTGCTGCGCCGCACCGGTGCCGCCGGAATCTCCTTCGACTTCTCGCTGCTCACCGAGCGTGACGACGACGCGATCGGGGAAGCCGTGGAAGGGGGCACGACGCTCTTCGCCGGTGTCGTGCCGGGCACGGACGGCCCATTGTCAGACCCTGCCGGTAGCGTCATGGGTGTCAGGACGCTGTGGCGCAGGCTGGGGCTGAATCCGGGGCTTCTCACGGAGGCGGTCACGGTCACTCCGTCGTGCGGGCTCGCGGGGGCTTCCCCGGCGTACGCGCGAGCGGCGCTCGCCCACTGTGTCCGGGCGGCGAGATCCCTCGCGGACAACCCAGAGTAACGGGAGGACAACACGGTGGCCGGCGAAAAGCAAGCGGAGACGACGGTGCCCGGCGAGGCACGGGAGAAGCACGCGAAGCTCGCTGAGCAGATCGAGGAGCACCGCTTCCGGTACTACGTGAAGGATGCTCCCGTCATCAGCGACGCGGAGTTCGACAAGCTCCTGCGCTCCCTGGAGGCATTGGAGGACGAGCACCCGGAGCTGCGTACGCCCGACTCGCCGACCCAGAAGGTCGCGGGGGCGTACGAGACCGATCTCGCCGAGGTCGAGCACCGCCAGCGCATGCTCTCGCTCGACAACGCGTTCGACGAAGAGGAGTTGGCGGCGTGGGCGGACCGCGTCGCCAAGGACGTGGGCACGAGCGACTTCCACTTCCTCTGCGAACTCAAGGTCGACGGCCTCGCGGTGAACCTGACCTACGAGGACGGCAGGCTCACGCGCGCGGCCACGCGCGGCGACGGCCGCACCGGCGAGGACATCACGCCCAATGTCCGCACGATCGGGGAGATTCCCGAGCGGCTGAAGGGCGATCGCGTTCCGCGGCTCGTCGAGATCCGCGGCGAGGTCTACTTCCCGATGGAGGCCTTCCAGGACCTCAACGCACGCCGCGTGGAGGCCGGCGAGAAGCCGTACGCCAACCCGCGCAACTCCGCCTCGGGCTCACTGCGCCAGAAGGACCCCAGGGTCACGGCGACGCTGCCGCTGCACATGGTCGTCCACGGCATCGGCGCCCTGGAGGGCTTCGACGGCATGAGCCGCCTCTCCCAGGCGTACGACCTGCTGCACGAGTGGGGCCTGCCCACGACGCGGCACAGCAAGGTCGTCGACGACCTCGACGGCGTACGGGAGTTCATCGGGTACTACGGGGAGAACCGCCACTCCGTGGAGCACGAGATCGACGGCGTCGTCGTCAAGCTGGACGAAATCCCGCTCCAGGGACGGCTGGGCTCCACGTCCCGCGCCCCTCGCTGGGCGATCGCCTGGAAGTACGCGCCCGAGGAGGTCAACACCAAACTCGTCAACATCCGCGTGGGCGTGGGGCGTACGGGCCGGGTCACGCCGTACGCGCAGGTCGAGCCGATCACGGTCGCGGGCTCCGAGGTCGAGTTCGCCACCCTGCACAACCAGGACGTGGTCAAGGCCAAGGGCGTCCTCATCGGTGACACGGTGGTGCTGCGCAAGGCCGGTGACGTCATCCCGGAGATCCTCGGCCCGGTCGCCGACCTGCGCGACGGCAGCGAGCACGAGTTCGTGATGCCGGCCGAGTGCCCCGAGTGCGGTACGGCCCTCGCACCGGCCAAGGAGGGCGACGTCGACCTGCGCTGCCCCAACAGCCGCACCTGCCCGGCCCAGTTGCGCGAGCGCCTCTTCTACCTCGCCGGACGCAAGTGCCTGGACATCGAGCACTTCGGATACGTCGCCGCCGCCGCGCTCACCAAGCCGCTGGAGCCCGCCGAGCCACCGCTCGTGGACGAGGGCGACCTGTTCGACCTCACCATCGAACAGCTGCTGCCCATCAAGGCGTACGTCCTCGACCAGGACAGCGGCCTGCCCAAGCGCGACCCGAAGACGGGCGAGGAGAAGGTCGCCACGGTTTTCGCCAATCAGCAGGGCGAGCCGAAGAAGAACGCGGTCGCGATGCTGGAGAACATCGCGGCGGCCAGACGGCGGCCGCTCGCCCGCATCCTGACCGGTCTGTCGATCCGTCATGTCGGCCCGGTCGCCGCCGAGGCGCTGGCCCGCGAGTTCCGCTCGATCGAGCGGATCGAGCAGGCCTCGGAGGAGGAACTCGCCGCGACGGACGGTGTCGGTCCGATCATCGCGGCCTCCCTCAAGGAGTGGTTCACGGTCGACTGGCACCAGGAGATCCTCCGCAAGTGGAGGACCGCCGGAGTCCGTATGGAGGAGGAAGGTGCGGGCGAGGACCAGGGGCCGCGTCCGCTCGAAGGGCTCACGGTCGTCGTCACCGGCACACTCGAACACCACACACGGGACGGCGCGAAGGAGGCGCTGCAGAGCCGGGGAGCGAAGGTGACCGGCTCGGTTTCGAAGAAGACCTCCTTCGTCGTGGTGGGTGAGAATCCGGGATCGAAGTACGACAAGGCGATGCAGCTCAAAGTGCCTGTCCTGAACGAGGAGGGCTTCGCCGTCCTGCTCGAACAAGGGCCGGAAGCGGCCGCGGAAGTCGCACTTCCGACCGAGGAGTAGCGGTTGAAGGCCACCCGTTTGGCGCATACCAGATGCATACGGGTGGCCGGGTCGCATTCGGGCAACCGTCGACGACCGCTGCCCGTGGAAGCCTTCTGCGGCCTACTGTTGAGATGTGCGCCTGCCGTGCCCAGCTGCGGTTGGGGCATTTCCCGGCTCACCGAGGGCCCGGGGAACGGTTTTCAGACGCGGTGCCGTTGACGGTTTGTCGGGAGCAACGGGCCGCGTGGCGTGGGCACCGCCGGCTGTGAGAGGGACGGGAATGGAACCGACCGAGAGCGCCGCTCCGGACTCACGGCTGCGTCAGCGCCGGGTGTCCGGGGCATGGCGATGGGGGCGCTCCCTGTTCACGGGCGCTTCCCGGCTCGACCGCGGCCGCGAGTGGGGCAGGGGCCGGGACCCCGGAGCGGGCCGCCGAACGGAAGCCGGGCGGCTGCCCGGGCACGGGGGCACGGACGCGTACGGCACCGTCGTACGGGATGCCGCCGGACGCGGTTCAGCCGTGGTGCGCAGCTCCGTCCCCCTCTCCGCCGCCGATCGCGACCCCGGGCTGCCGGGGCACGACACCGAGCGGCACTTCTCCTGGCCCGCGCTGCCCGCCGCGATCGTCGCCCTCGCCGGAGCGGTGCTGGGCGCCGGCTTCTACCGGGCGTTCAGCGGGCAGCACGCGCTCTTCCCGTCCGGCACGGCCGGCTGGTCGCTGGCCGTGCTGGCCGGCGTCATCGTCGGCCACCTGGTCGCCATGGGCCGCGCCCGCTGGTGGGGCGGCACCGGCTCCGGAGCCGCCCTCACCCTCGCCGTCCTGCTGCTGTACGGCTGGGTGCCCGCCGGAATGGTCAGCCTCACCGTCGTCGTCCTGGTCGGCATCGCGCGCCGGGGCCGCTGGCGGCAGGGCGTCCTGCACGGCGCGGTCGACATACTCGGCATCGGCGCGGGCGCCCTGGTGCTCGCCGCGTTCGGGCGCGTCCCGTCCGTCGAGTCGCCCTGGAGCCCCGAGACCTGGAACCTCTACACGGCACCCGAGGTGGTGCTCGTCGCCGTCGCGTACCTCGCGGCCAGCCGCGGCCTGCTGTGGTACCTCCACGCGCCGCGCGGCGGTCTGCCCACCGTCGCCCGTACGGCCCTGGTCAGACACGGGCTGGTAGCGGTCGCGCTCCTCGGTATCACGCCGCTCGTCTGCGTCGTGGCCGTCGCCCAGCCCCTCCTGCTGCCGCTGTTCGCCGTCCCTCTCATCGCCCTCGACTCCACGCTGTGGATAGCCCGCGCCCGCGCGGAGGAGCAGTTGCGCGACCCGCTCACCGGGCTGCCCAACCGGCAGTGGCTGCTCGAACGGACCTGGACGGCGCTGGACGACGCCGAGCGCATCGGTGCCCGTTCGGCGCTCATGCTGATCGACCTGGACCGGTTCCGTTCGGTGAACGACACCCTGGGGCATCTGGCGGGCGACCGGCTGCTGCTGCAGATAGCGGACCGGCTGCGGCTGGCACTGCCGCGCGGAGCGGAGGCCGCGCGGCTCGGCGGGGACGAGTTCGCCGTCTTACTGCCCGTGGCCGACTCCACGACGTCCGCCTCGCGCGTCGCCCGCAACCTGGTCGCCGCGCTCGGCTCCCCGCTCGACCTCGACGGGCTCACCCTCGTCCTGGAGGCCAGCGCCGGGCTCGCCGTCTTCCCCGACCACGCGCGCGACGCGGAGGGGCTGCTGCGGCGGGCGGACGTGGCGATGTACCAGGCCAAGCGGGACCGTACGGGGGTCGAGGTCTACGAGTCCAAGCGGGACTCGAACACGCCGGACCGGCTCGGGCTGCTGGGCGATCTGCGGCGCTCGCTCGACGCGCACGAGGTGCAGCTGCACTACCAGCCGAAGGTCCGCTTCGACGGGCAGGTGGCCGGGCTGGAGGCGCTCGTACGGTGGGTGCATCCCGAGCGCGGGAAGGTGCCGCCGGACGAGTTCATAGCGATCGCCGAGTCGTCCGGGCTGATGCCGCATCTCACGGAGTACGTGCTGGAGACGGCGCTCGGGCAGGTCGCCCGCTGGCGGGCGCAGGGGCTGCATGTGCCGGTCGCGGTGAATGTGTCGCCCCGGGATGTGCACACGCCGGGGTTCGCGGGGGCGGTCGCGGCGCGGCTGGCGCGGCACGGGGTGCCGGCGGGGGCGCTCCAGCTGGAGATAACCGAGCATGTGCTGCTGGAGGATCCGCAGCGGGCCGCGGACACCCTGGCCGGGCTGACCGGGCACGGGGTGAAGATGTCGCTGGACGACTTCGGGACGGGGTATTCGTCGCTGGTGCACCTGCGGCGGCTGCCGGTGAGTGAGCTGAAGATCGACCGGTCGTTCGTGGCGCGGCTTGCCGTGGACACCGAGGATGCGGAGATCGTGCGCTGCACGGTGGATCTCGCGCATTCGCTCGGGTTGCTGGTGGTCGCGGAGGGCGTCGAGGACGACGAGACCTGGGAGCGGCTTCGGGATCTCGGGTGCGATGCGGTGCAGGGGTGGCTGGTGGCTGCGGCGATGCCACCGGATGAGACGACCGCGTGGTTGCGGGCGCGGGGGTCTCGGGGGTGGCAGCGGCCTGCGGCGGCGCTGCCTGCGGCTGCGGGGGATGAGTAGGGGGTTGTTTTCGCCCCCGCCGCCCCTACCCGTCCCATCCCCAGGGGCTGCGCCCCTTCGACCCGCTGGGGGTGTCTGGGGCGGGTGGGTTGTCTGCGGGTGGTGTGTGGCTGGTCGCGCCCACGCGGCGGAGCCGCACAATGTGACAGCCCCGCGCCCCTTTCGGGGCGCGGCCCCATTCAGTCCCTCCGGCCCTGGTCATTTCAGCCCCTCCGGCGTTTGAGGAGCGGGGGTCCAGGGGGCGGAGCCCCTTGGCGGGGTCTGGGGCGGAGCCCCAGGGGACGGGAACGGGTAGGGGCGGCGGGGGCGACAAACCCTCCCCAGCCACCCCGCCGCGCGAAACCCGTGCGCGGGCACGCACCGTGGCCCCATAGGATTGGGCCAAACCACACACACTCACCCCAGAGGATCGCTGCATGCCTGGCATCACGCGCGAGGAGGTCGCCCACCTCGCCCGGCTGGCGCGTCTGGAGCTGAAGCCCGAAGAGCTCGACCACTTCGCAGGCCAGCTGGACGACATCATCGGCGCGGTCGCCCGCGTCAGCGAGGTCGCCGACCAAGACGTACCGCCGACCTCGCACCCGCTGCCGCTGACGAACGTCATGCGCGTGGACGAGGTCCGTTCGTCGCTCACCCCCGAGCAGGCGCTCTCCGGCGCCCCGGCCCAGGAGCAGCAGCGTTTCAAGGTGCCGCAGATCCTGGGGGAGGACTGATCACGTCATGACCGACAGCTCCATCATCAAGCTCACCGCGGCCGAGACCGCGCAGAAGATCGCCGTCGGCGAGCTCACCGCCGTCGAGGTCACCGAGGCCCACCTCGCCCGTATCGAGGCCGTCGACGAGAAGGTCCACGCCTTCCTGCACGTCGACCGCGAGGGCGCCCTGGCGCAGGCCCGTGCCGTGGACGAGAAGCGAAAGAGGGGCGAGAAGCTGGGCCCGCTCGCCGGCGTTCCCCTCGCGCTCAAGGACATCTTCACCACCGAGGGGATTCCGACCACCGTCGGGTCCAAGATCCTCGAAGGGTGGATTCCGCCGTACGACGCCACCCTCACCAAGAAGCTGAAGGCCGCCGACGTCGTCATCCTCGGCAAGACCAACATGGACGAGTTCGCCATGGGGTCCTCCACCGAGAACAGCGCCTTCGGGCCCACCGGCAACCCGTGGGACCTGACTCGCATCCCCGGCGGCTCCGGCGGTGGGTCGAGTGCTGCCCTCGCCTCCTTCCAGGCCCCCCTCGCCATCGGCACCGACACCGGCGGCTCCATCCGCCAGCCGGCCGCCGTCACCGGCACGGTGGGCGTGAAGCCGACGTACGGCGGGGTGTCGCGGTACGGAATGGTCGCGTTCTCGTCCTCCCTCGACCAGGGCGGGCCCTGCGCCCGTACGGTCCTGGACGCCGCCCTGCTCCACGAGGTCATCGGCGGGCACGACCCCCTCGACTCGACCTCCATCGACGCGCCCGTACCGCCGGTCGTGGAGGCCGCCCGCAACGGCTCGGTCGCCGGGATGCGCGTCGGTGTCGTCAAGCAGTTCCGCGGCGAGGGCTACCAGGCCGGCGTCGTGCAGCGCTTCGACGAGGCCGTCGCCCTCCTCAAGGACCTGGGCGCCGAGATCGTCGAGCTGGACTGCCCGTCCTTCGACCTGGCCCTGTCGGCGTACTACCTGATCGCGCCGTCCGAGTGCTCCTCCAACCTCGCCCGCTTCGACGGCCTGCGCTATGGCCTGCGTACGGGCGACGACGGCACGCACTCCGCCGAGGAGGTCACCTCCCTCACCCGTGAGGCGGGCTTCGGCCCCGAGGTCAAGCGGCGCATCATGCTCGGCACGTACGCGCTCAGCTCCGGCTACTACGACGCGTACTACGGCAGCGCCCAGAAGGTCCGTACGCTCATCACCCGCGACTTCGAGAAGTCGTTCGAGCAGGTCGATGTGATCGTGTCGCCCACGACCCCCACCACCGCCTTCCCGATCGGCGAGCGCGCCGACGACCCGATGGCGATGTACCTCGCGGATCTCTGCACCATCCCGACCAACCTCGCGGGCAACGCGGCCATGTCGCTGCCCTGCGGCCTCGCGCCGGAGGACGGTCTGCCCGTCGGTCTGCAGATCATCGCCCCGGCGATGCAGGACGACCGTCTTTACAAGGTGGGCGCCGCCGTCGAGGCCGCCTTCGTGGAACAGTGGGGGCACCCGCTGATCGAGGAGGCTCCGTCGCTGTGAGTAAGGCACTGTCCAAGGCCAAGGGCTTCAAGAAGTCCAAGTCCGGTACGTACCTGTCCATGGCCACCACCGCCGCCGGTGCGATCAGTGTCGTCAAGCAGGCCAAGAAGGCCCGCTCCGAGAACGACACGCTCCGCCTGATCGACGCCGCCGTGTCCGCCGCCGCCATCGTCACCGGCCTCGCCATCCTCTACCGCGAGCTGAAGCGCCTGGGCGACGACGACGTCCTGCTGGGCTGAGAGGGAAGTTTCACCGTGACCACCATGACCGACCTGGTGTCGTACGAGGACGCGCTGGCGTCGTACGACCCCGTCATGGGCCTTGAGGTCCATGTCGAACTCGGCACCAAGACCAAGATGTTCTGCGGGTGCTCCACCGAGCTCGGCCAGGGCGCCAACACGCAGACCTGCCCGGTCTGCCTCGGCCTGCCCGGCGCGCTCCCGGTCGTCAACGCGACCGGCGTCGAGTCCGCGATCAAGATCGGTCTCGCGCTGAACTGCGAGATCGCCGAATGGTGCCGCTTCGCCCGGAAGAACTACTTCTATCCGGACATGCCGAAGAACTTCCAGACCTCCCAGTACGACGAGCCGATCGCCTTCAACGGCTATCTCGACGTGCAGCTGGAGGACGGCGAGACCTTCCGTGTGGAGATCGAGCGCGCCCACATGGAGGAGGACACCGGCAAGTCCACCCATGTGGGTGGTGCCACCGGCCGTATCCACGGCGCCTCGCACTCGCTCCTCGACTACAACCGCGCGGGCATCCCGCTCATCGAGATCGTCACCAAGCCGATCGTCGGTGCGGGCGAGCGGGCTCCCGAGGTCGCGAAGGCGTACGTGCGTGAGCTGCGCGAGCTCATCCGTGCGCTCGGTGTCTCCGAGGCCCGCATGGAGATGGGCCAGATGCGCTGCGACGTGAACCTGTCGCTGATGCCCAAGGGCGGCGAGAAGTTCGGCACGCGGAGCGAGACCAAGAACGTCAACTCGCTGCGTTCCGTGGAGCGTGCCGCCCGTTACGAGATCCAGCGGCATGCCGCCGTCCTCGGCGGTGGCGGCACGATCGTCCAGGAGACCCGTCACTTCCACGAGGACACGGGGTCGACGACCTCGGGCCGCGTGAAGGAAGAGGCCGAGGACTACCGGTACTTCCCGGAGCCCGACCTCGTGCCGGTCGCCCCGACCCGCGAGTGGGTCGAGGAACTGCGCGCCGGGCTCCCTGAGCTGCCGCTCGTCCGCCGCAACCGGCTGCGTGAGGAGTGGGGCATCTCCGCGACCGACATGCAGTCGCTCCTCAACGCCGGTGCCCTCGCTCCGATCGTCGCCACGATCGACGCGGGCGCTGACGCGGCCTCCGCCCGCAAGTGGTGGATGGGCGAACTCGCGCGCAGCGCCAACGAGTCGGGCAGGACGCTCGACGAGCTGGCCATCACGCCGGAGCAGGTCGCCCGGGTGACCGCCCTGGTCGCCGAGGGGTCCCTGAACGACAAGCTGGCCCGTCAGGTCATCGAAGGCGTCCTCGCGGGCGAAGGCACCCCGGACGAGGTCGTCGAGAAGCGCGGGCTGAAGGTCGTCTCGGACGAGGGGGCGCTCGGCACGGCCGTCGACGAGGCCATCGCCGGCAACCCGGGCGTCGCGGACAAGATCCGCGGCGGCAAGGTGGCCGCGGCCGGCGCGCTCGTCGGCGCCGTCATGAAGGCCACGCGGGGTCAGGCCGACGCGGCCCGCGTCAAGGAACTCATCCTGGAGAAGCTGGGCGTCAGCGAGGGCTGAGCCCACGCAGTCACAAGCCCCGGGGGACGCACCGACAGCGGTGCGTCCCCCGGGGCTGTCGCTTACGGGCGGCGCCCCACGACCCGTACGAAGCCGAGATGGCGGCCCTCGTCGACCCGCAGCATCTCGACCGCCCGCCGCGACATGATCACGTGGAACTCCTCAGGGCTCTCCTCGGCGCACACCTCGCTCCACAGCAGCCAGTCGCGCCAGCCGTCGGTCAGCCAGTCGGCGGCCTCGACCTCCACGGCTCCGGAGCGTGTCCAGTGCCGCCGCCACCAGGCCGCGGAGTGGAACGCCCAGAAGCCCGGGTCGCCGAACGCCTTGATGTGTTCCGGCAGTTCGACGCGCTCCGGCTCCTCGCGGAACGCCGGCACGACGACGCCGATCCGCCCGCCGGGCTTCAGCAGCCGCGTCAGCGTCGGCAGGTACAGATCGTCGGTGCCGAAGTAGTGGTACGCGTCAATGGAGACGATCGCGTCGAAAGTGCCCTCGCCGAACGGCAGGTCGTGCGCCTCCGCGTGCACCGGCAGCACCCGGTCGGCGACGCCCGCCTCGGCGATGCGCCGGGCGTTGTCGTCGGGCTCGATCCACAGGTCGGCGGCGGTGACCTGGACGCCGTACTCCCTGGCGAGGAAGACGGACGTCATGGCACGGCCACAGCCGAGGTCGAGGACGCGTGCGCCGGGGCGCAGGTCCTCCAGGCCGAGGGCCGGGGCCAGCCACTCCAGCAGCCACAGGGCGTGCGGGCCCATCTGGTTGTCGACGGTCCAGCGGGCGTCGTAGCGGTTGCTGCGCGGGTAGCGGGGGTGGGTCAGGCGGTCAGTGAGGTCGTCTGTCGAGGTCCTGGGTGTGATGTCGGACATCGGTGAACGGGCTCCTTGTGTTCTCGGAAGGAGAAGAACGGGGTGCGTCGGAGCTCGGTCGGACCTTCAAACAATGCACCTGCTTCGGTCGGCGGCGATGTGCCGGGACTGCGGACGCCGGGAAGGTAGCAGCCGGCCTCCCCGCCCCGCACCTGGTTTCTCGGCGAGGGGGCGCTACGCTCGCGCGCCATGAGTGGACGTGCTGATTCCGATCCGGACGAGGAGCCGGACGAGGTGACCGACGAGGTGACCGACGAGGTGACGGACGAGGCGCAGGCCGAGGACTTGGACGACGCGCCCACCGAGGAGTCGGACGAGGAGCCGGACGCCGGTGAGCCGGTGCGGGAGGTGCGCCGGGCCCGCTGGGCGGCAGTCGGGACCGGGGCGCTGCTGGCCCTCGCCGGCCTCGCCGCGTCGGCACTCCGCTCCACCGGCTCCGACCCGGTGCTCGTCCCGGTCGCCTACGCCCTCGGCGCCGCCGTCTGCGCCCTCGCGGCCCTCCTCGGCTTCCGCGGTCACACCCGCCGGGCCCTGTGGCTGCTGGTTGCCGGGGCGATGGTGATGGCATTCGGAGACCAGTTCGACTGAGGCGGCAGAGTCCATGCGATTGTCCTGTGAACTGGCTCGCACTCCTGTGATTAAACCCATGAATGCGTCAAACGATCACTTCCGCCTGTAAGAGTGGTCAGCCATTGCTCATGCGTTCTTTGCGGGCTGTTCAGTTCCATCAGTGGCTGTTCCCGGTCAAAGATCCACAAGTCACCCCCAGGGAGCACGCCTGTGGCAGCCCTCGCGCGCTGGTGCGTCCGGCACCGCCTCGTCGCCGCACTGCTCTGGCTTCTCGCGTTCGGGGGTGTCACCGCCGGTGCCGCCGTGACGGGGGCCGCGTACTCGAACGACTACGACACCCCGGGCACCGAGTCCAGCCGCGCCGCCCAGCTGCTCCAGAACGGCTTCCCGACCCTCGGCGGCGACAGCGACACCGTCGTCTGGCACACCGCGTCGGGCACCGTCCGCTCGGCCGACGTCGAGCAGACCATGACCCGCACCCTGGACCGGATCGCCGACCTGCCCGGGGTGGCCGCCGTCGGCAGCCCCTACGAGGGCCGGGGATCGGGCCTGATCAGCGGCGACGGCCGTACGGCGTACGCCACGGTCATCTTCGGGGACCGGGCCCAGGACCTCGACGAGGAAGAGGTCCGGCAGGTCGTCGACATCGCCAGGGCCGCCGCGACCGACGGGCTCCAGGTGGAGCTGGGCGGCAACGCGATCGGGCTCACCGAATCGGAGGGCGGGCACATCGCCGAGGCGGTCGGCGTGATCGTCGCCGCCGTCGTGCTGTTCCTCGCCTTCGGCTCGCTCGCCGCCTCCCTGCTGCCGATCGCCACCGCGCTGGTCGGCGTCGGCACGGCGTACGCCGGGATCGTGCTCCTCGGCCATGTCATGACCGTCGCGGACTTCGCGCCCATGCTCGGCATGCTGATCGGCCTCGGCGTCGGCATCGACTACGCGCTGTTCATCGTGACCAGGCACCGCAGAGGGCTCAAGCGCGGGCTGCCGGTCGAGGAGGCCGCGCGGAACGCCGTCGCCACCACCGGGCGGGCCGTGGTGTTCGCGGGTGCCACCGTTTGCATCGCGCTGCTCGGCATGCTGATCCTGCGGCTGAGCTTCCTCAACGGGGTCGCGATCGCCGCCTGTCTGACCGTCGTCCTCACCGTCGCCGCCTCCGTGACGCTGCTGCCCGCCCTGCTGTCCTTCATCGGCATGCGCGCCCTCAGCCGCCGCGAGCGCCGCCGCCTCGTCGAGCACGGCCCCGAGCCCGAGCTGCCCACCGGGTTCGCGGCCCGCTGGTCCGCCTTCGTCGAGCGGCACCCCAAGAAGCTCGGCGCCCTCGCGCTCGTCCTCATGACCCTGCTCGCGTTGCCCACCCTCTCGCTCCGCCTGGGCACCTCCGACCAGGGCAACAACCCGGAGTCGACGACCACCCGGCAGGCGTACGACCTCCTCGCCGACGGCTTCGGCCCCGGCGTGAACGGGCCGCTCACCATCGTCACCCCGGTCGACGGCGCCGCGGACAAGCTCGCGCTCGACAACCTCGACGCCTCGCTCCGCGCCACCGACGGAGTCGCCTGGGCGAGCCCGGTGACGTACAGCACGGAGAGCGACACCGCGTACGTCGTCGTCGTACCGGAGTCCTCCCCGCAGTCCGAGCGGACCAGCGACCTCGTCGACCGGCTGCGCACCGAGGTGCTGCCGCGCGCCGAGACCGGCACCTCGCTCGACCTGCATGTCGGCGGGGTCACCGCGAGCTACGACGACTTCGCCGACGTGATCGTCGGCAAGCTGCCGCTGTTCGTCGGGGTCGTCATCGGGCTCGGCTGTGTGCTGCTGCTCGTCGCCTTCCGGTCGATCGGCATACCGCTCAAGGCCGCCGCGATGAACGTCGCCGCCGTCGCCGCCGCCTTCGGAGTCGTCGTCACGATCTTCCAGTGGGGCTGGGGCAGCGAACTGCTGGGGCTGGGCCGCGCCGGGCCGATCGAGCCCTTCCTCCCCGTGATCATGGTGTCCGTCCTCTTCGGACTCTCCATGGACTACCAGGTCTTCCTGGTCAGCCGGATGTACGAGGAGTGGCTGGAGACCGGCGACAACCGGCGCGCCGTCCGTGTCGGCCTCGCCGAGACCAGCCGGGTGATCAACTCCGCGGCGGTCATCATGATCTCCGTCTTCCTCGCCTTCGTACTCAGCGGCGACCGGGTGATCGCCATGTTCGGCATCGCGCTCGCCGCCGCCGTCGCGCTCGACGCCTTCGTCCTCCGTACGCTCCTCGTCCCTGCCCTCATGCACATGCTCGGCGGCGCCAACTGGTGGCTGCCCCGCTGGCTCGACCGCAGGCTGCCGCGCATCAGCATCGAGCCTCCCGAGTGCCGCGCCGCCCATGAAAGGCTGGCCGCTGCGACGGACGCCGAGGTGGCGGACGTACTGGCGAAGGAGCAGCAGCGGGATGTACGCGATATCTCTGGGTGACGACGGAGCCGAACTGCGCCCCCTGGAGCCCTGGCACGCCGAGGAGTTCCTCGCGCATCTGGAGCGGGGACGCGAGTTCATCAACCGGTTCGTACCGTTCGGTGAGAAGGCCACGAACCTGGCCTCCGCGCGGCAGATGCTCCAGAAGTACGCCGACATACGTGCCGCCGACAGCGCCTCCCTGCACGGCCTGTGGCTGGACGACAAGCTCGTGGGCGGGGTGCTCTTCCTCAACTTCGACGCCGAGCAGGGCAACTGCGAGGTCGGCTGCTGGCTGGAGCCCGCCGGTACCGGGCGCGGGCTGGTCACGCGCGCGATGCGGGTGCTCATCGACTTCGCCGTCGAGCAGCGCGGCATCCACCGTGTCGAGTGGGTCGCCGCCTCCGGGAACATCCCGAGCGTCAACGTGGCCCGGCGGCTGGGCATGGCCCGCGACGGTGTGCGCCGGCAGAGCTACCTTCACCACGGCGTACGGCAGGACCTGGAGGTGTGGTCGATTCTCGCCCCCGAGTGGCGCGAGGCACGCGCGCGTGCCGGTCACAGCGATCATTAAGAGAGCTCTCAGACAGCGTCCGTACGGTGCCCGGTATGGGAACCGAGACAGTTGACGAGGCCGGGGCCGAGACCGGCACCGAGGCGAAGCGCGACGAGGAGGCGGTGGACGTCACCAAGGGGGACGTCACCAAGGAGGGCGTCACCAAGGGGGACGTCACCAAGGAAGGCGTCACCAAGGAGGGCGTCACCAAGGGTGAGACGGCGGAGGAGACTTCGGAGGGCGCGTCCGACGCATTCGACTCCTCCGAGGAGCTGACCGACGAGCAGCCGCCCGCCGCCGGGAACGCCTCCGTCGGCGTGGGGCAGGGCGCCGCGGGCATCGTGTCCGTCGCGCTCGGGCTCGTCTCGCTGACCGGCAGCTGGCTCGGCACCGTCGCCCAGGCCCGCGACTCGCTGTACGGCCAGCTGGAGACCGCGGCGGACTCCAGCGTCGCCACGCAGATCGAGCAGGTGTACGGCAACTCCTGGAACGCCAACGCCCTGGTCGCGGGCATCTTCGCGCTGATCGCCCTGATCGTCGGCGTCGTCGTGCTGGTCCGGCCCGCGTTCGGCGACCCCGATCAGGCGCAGGCCCCCTGGATCAAGTCGGTCGCCTGGGCGGGCATCTCGCTCGGCGTCATCGGCCTGGTGCTGGCCACCCTGAAGTACACCGACATCCTGCTCTCCGTGCCGGGCGCCTGAATTTCCCCGGCTCTGAAGGGCCTTTGAGGAGCTTCTGAGTGGCCCCTGAGCGGCCTCTG
The DNA here is from genome assembly GCF_053591955.1 of Streptomyces sp. NPDC002845. NCBI lineage: Bacteria > Bacillati > Actinomycetota > Actinomycetes > Kitasatosporales > Streptomycetaceae > Streptomyces > Streptomyces sp. NPDC002845. Next base: position 49,787 of record NZ_JBSFUU010000006.1, read on the forward strand.
AGGGGCCTTAGTTCCGCCGTACGACGCTTACGGCGGAACTAAGGCCCCTCGCGCGTTCAAGATGCGGAACTCTCCCGATGTGGCGGACCCGCCTTGGAGACGAAGGTTGAGGCATCGCGGAAAGCGAGAACCGAAACCGACGCTTCAGGCAGGGGTACGAGATGTTCACGTACGAGCTTCACCAGATCCGTTCCGCCGAGCTGATCCGCGAGGCCGAGGACTACCGCCGGGCGCGCGAGGCCCGCCGCGCGGCCCGCGAGGCCTCCGCCCGGCACGACACGGAGGGGCGGGTGCATAGCCGTCGTCCGCGCCGCTACTGGTTCGCCCGCGCCGCGTGATCGCGAGGGAGAGTACGCGGGTGGGCACGGGGGCGAGTGAGGGCGGCCGTACGGGGGACGGCCGCCGTCGGGTGCGTCCGCCGATATCGGGTGCCGCGTTGTCAGACCTCCGTGCGATGCTCTGCGGTGTGGAGACCAGGTCCGTCAGTCCGGTGTTCGTCGGTCGCGCCGACGAACTGCAGGTGTTGCACGACGCGCTCGCCCGCGCCGGAGCTGGGGGTACCTTCCAGGCGTTGAGCACTGGGGGAGAGCCGCAGGCGCTGCTGCTCGGCGGTGAGGCCGGCGTCGGGAAGACGCGGCTGATCGAGGAGTTCGCCGCGGCGGCCGCCCGCGAGGGCGCGGTCGTCGCGCTCGGCGGCTGCGTCGAGATCGGCGCCGACGGGCTGCCGTTCGCGCCCTTCTCCACGGCCCTGCGCGCCCTGCGCCGGCAGCTCCCCGACGAGGTGTCCGCCGCGGCCGCCGGGCAGGAGGAGGAACTGGCCCGGCTCCTGCCCGAGTTGGGGGAGACCAGCCGGGGTCGGCACGACGAGGAGGGCACGGCCCGCCTCTTCGAACTCACCGCCCGCCTCCTGGAACGCGTCGCCGCCGACCGCACGGTCGTCGTCGCCCTGGAGGACCTGCACTGGGCCGACGCCTCCACCCGCCACCTCCTCGCCTACCTCTTCCGCACGCTCCGCACCGGCCGCCTGGTCGTCGTCGCCACCTACCGCGCCGACGACATCCACCGCCGCCACCCGCTCCGGCCGCTGCTCGCCGAACTGGACCGGCTGCGCACGGTCCGCCGTATCGAACTGGGCCGCTTCAACCGCGCCGAAGTGGCCCGCCAGATCGCCGGAATCCTCACCTACGAACCCGACCCCGCCCAGGTCGACGAGATCTTCGAACGCTCCGACGGCAACGCCTTCTTCGTGGAAGAACTCGCCGTCGCCGCCCACGAGGGCTGCCGCACCGGCCTCACGGACTCCCTCCGGGACGTACTCCTCGTCCGCGTCGAAGGACTCCCCGAGGAGGCCCAGCGGATCGCCCGGATCGTCGCCGAGGGCGGCTCCACCGTCGAGTACGCGCTGCTCGCGGCCGTGGCCCGGCTCCCCGAGGACGACCTCATCGAGGCGCTGCGGGCTGCCGTCGGCGCCAACATCCTGCTCGCCGCGCCCGGCGGCGACGGCTACCGCTTCCGTCACTCCCTGGTCCGCGAGGCGGTCAGCGACGACCTGCTGCCCGGCGAGCGCTCCCGCCTCAACCGCCGCTACGCCGAAGCCCTGGAGGCCGACCCGACGCTCGTCCCGGCCGACGGCCGCACCACCCGCCTGGCCAGCTACTGGTACCACGCCCACGACGCGGCCAAGGCCCTGCCCGCCGTCCTCGACGCCTCCGTCGAGGCCCGCCGCCGGCACGCCTACTCGGAGCAACTGCGGCTCCTGGAGCGGGCGATGGAGCTGTGGGAGACCGCCCCCGACGCCGTACGGGACGGACTGCGCCCCGTCGACTACACGGAGGTCTATCCGCCCTGCGGCTGCGACCCGGCCACCACACCCCTGCGCTACCTCGACCTGATGGCCGAGGCCGCCGTCGCCGGGCGGCTGTGCGGGGAGCGGGAGCGCGCTCTGAAGATCACCAAGCAGGCACTGCACCTGATCGAGGAGGAGACGGACGCCCTGCGGGCCGCGTGGTTCTGGGTGCAGCGCTCCCTGCTGGTCCAGGGCCTGGCGCGGGGCGACGGATGGCGGGAGCTCGGCACTGCGCAGGAACTGGTGCGCGGGCTGCCCCCGTCGGAGGTGCACGCCGAGGTGCTGGCCAGGGCCGCGGGCTGGTCCATGCTCCACGCCCCCGGCCCCGAGGCGCTCTCCGCCGCCCAGCGTGCCGTCGAGTACGCGCGCATGGTGGGCGCCGAGGACATCGAGCTGAACGCGCGGATCACCCTCGGCGGACTCATGGTCGACGCGGGCGACGTCGAGGCCGGGCTCGGCGAGCTGTACGCGATCAGGGACAAGGTCGTCGAGCGGTCGCTCCTGACCGTCGTGGGCCGCAGTCATGTGAACCTGCCGTCGAGCCTGGAGTCCGTCGGCCGCTCCTGGGAGGCCGTGGAGGTGCTGCGGGAGGGACTCGAACTCACCGAGAAGCCCGGCATGCTGGAGTCCCAGACCTGGGTCTGGAGCAACCTCGCCGAGTCACTCTTCCCCCTGGGCCGCTGGGACGAGGCCGCCGAGGCCGCGACACGGGCCAAGACCTCCGGCCAGAACACCAAACCGCGCGGCGGCGGCTCCCTCCACCTCGCCGAACTCGCGCTGGCCCGGGGCGACACGGCCGAGGCCGCCCGCCAACTGGCCGACGCCCGCGCCTTCTACGGCACCCATGACCCCATGCCCCAGAGCAGCCTGCCCATGGCCCACGCGGCCCTCGGCATCGCCGCCGCCGAGGGCCGCCTCCTCGACGCCCGCGCGGAGCTCGTGTCCGCCCTGGAGCCCGGATTCCCGCCCGGCACCCAGCGCTACGCCTGGCCGCTGCTGCTCGCCGCCGCCACCGCGGAGGCCGATGCCCTCGGCCTGCCCATCGCCGAGCCGGGGCGTGCCGAGGCACTCGACCGGATCTTCACCGCGGTCAGGAAGCTCACCACGGGGGCGCCGATCTGGCGTGCGTACGACGTCTGGGTGCACGCCGAACTCCAGCGTGCCGAGGGCGTGCTGACCCCGCGCACCTGGTCCGAGATCGCCACCGCCTTCGAGCGCCTGGAACGGCCGTACGACCTCGCCCGCGTCCGGTACCGCCTCGCCGAGGCCCTGCTGACGCACGGGGGCGGTGCGGACGACCGCTACCGGGCCACGGAACTCCTCCGCCTGGCCGCCGCCGTGGCCGACCACCTCGGTGCCCGCCCGCTCGCCGAGGGGATCGCCCTGCTGGCCCAGCGCGCCCGCCTCACCCTGGCCCGCGGCCCCGAGCCCTCCGCCCTTACCCCCGCCGACCCGGCCGCCGCCCTCGGCCTCACCAGCCGCGAACGCGATGTGCTCCGCCTTGTCGCGGCAGGGCGCAGCAACCGTCAGATCGCGGAGGAGCTGTTCATCTCGCCGAAGACGGCGAGCGTCCATGTGTCGAACATCCTGGGCAAGCTGGGCGTCTCGGGGCGGGGGGAGGCGGCGGCTGTGGCGCATCGGCTGCGGTTGTTCGCGGCGGGGGTCGGGGAAGGGGCGGCTGCGGGGTAATGCAGGTAGGCCACGAGTCACGGAGGAGCCGTGTACCAGATCGAGTTCACAGAGCGCGCTGCGACGCAGCGTGACGCACTTCCCGAGGACCAGCGCAAGCTCCTGGAGCGCGGGCTCCTGAAACTGGCCGAGGACCCGTTCACGCCGGTTTCCCAGGCGGTGAGCGGCGAGGACATCCGCGTGGTGTCCGTCGCTCCAGGGCTCACCGTTGGCTACATGGTTCACCGGGCGTTTCTGATCCTTGTCTCCGTGGCGATCCTCGACCACTCGCTCCTCGAAGACGAGTAGCCCGGCGCTCTACTCCACCTCCAGCTCCAGGATCTTGTCGTCGCCGTCCTCCGGGGAGCCCCGGCCGTCCGTCTCGCTCGTGACCAGCCACAGCTTGTTGTCGCCGGCCGAGACGACGGTGCGGAGGCGGCCGTACTCGCCCTCCAGGAAGGCCTGGGGGTCGGCCGAGACCTCGGTGCCCTTCAGAGGGATGCGCCACAGGCGCTGGCCCCTCAGGCCGGCCATCCAGACGGAGCCCTCCGCTATGGCGATGCCGCTGGGGGATGCCTCTTCCACGGTCCACTGGGCCACCGGGTCGATGAAGCCGGACTCGTCGCCCTTGCCCTCGACGTCCGGCCAGCCGTAGTTGCCGCCCGGCTCGATCCGGTTCAGCTCGTCCCAGGTGTTCTGGCCGAACTCCGAGGCCCACAGGCGCTGCTTGGTGTCCCAGGCCAGGCCCTGGACGTTGCGGTGGCCGTACGAGTAGACGACCGAGTCGTCGAAGGGGTTGCCCGGGGCTGGTTCGCCGTCCGGGGTCATGCGGAGGATCTTGCCGCCGAGGGACTCCCTGTCCTGGGCAAGCTGTTCCTCGTACCGCTCACCGGTGGCGGCGTACAGCATTCCGTCGGGGCCGAAGGCGATACGGCCGCCGTTGTGGTTCGTGCCCTTCGGGATGCCGCGCAGGATGGTGTCCGGGGCGCCCAGCTGCCGGCCTTCCGGCTTGTCCGCGTCGTACAGCATGCGCACGATGCGGTTGTCCGACTCCGAGGTGAAGTACGCGTAGATCATGTGCTCCGACGCGTAGTCCGGGGAGATCGCGAGGCCCATGAGGCCGCCCTCGCCGGCCGGTGCGACGCCGGGGACCTCGCCGAGTTCTGTCTTCTCGCCCGACTCCTCGTCGACCAGGGTGATGGTGCCCTCGTCCCGGGAGGACACGAGGAGGCCGCCCTCCGGGAGGGGGGCCAGGCCCCAGGGGGTGTCCAGGCCCTCGGTGACCGTGCGGACCACTTCCACCGAGCCCTTCGCGGGTGGGGCCTCATCCTCGGCCTGCCCGGAGGACGACGCGTCCGGTGCCGTACCGCCGGCCGGGGCGGAGCTTGTGGCTCCGGTCGGTTCCTCCCCGTCGTCGGATGAACAGCCGGCCGTCACCAGAAGCGCGGCGGCGGCCAACACGGCCGTTACAGCTCGACGTTGCACGATCTTGATCCCTTCGACGGGGCGCTTCTACTTGTTCATACACCGCGGGTGCCCCACAGGTTCCATGTCCGACGGATCAAGCCCAATTTTCCGACGGCCCGGGGCGCTTTTCGCCCCGTCGGGGCGGATCTCGGTCCTCTCAGTCCCAAGACCCCCGCGCCGCAGGCAACCCCGCCACCTCCGCCAGATCCTCCGGTGTCAAGGGCACCCCCGCCGCCCCCGCGTTCTCCGTCACCCACCGCTCCCGCTTGGCCCCCGGCACCGGAACCACATGAGGGCCCTGGGCCAGGGTCCAGCCCAGTGCCACCTGGGCCGGGGTCACGGAGTCGCCGTGGTGTCGGGCCACTCTGCGCAGCCCGGCGACGATCGGCTGGTTGGCGGCCATCATCTCGGCCGTGAAGCGGGGGTGGCGGGCGCGCATGTCGTCGGGTTCGAAACCCTCGCCGGGGGTCAGGGTGCCGGTGAGGAAACCGTTGCCCAGGGGCATGGCGGCCAGGAAGCCCACGCCTCGGGCCTTGCACCAGGGCAGCAGGGCGTCCAGGGCCTCGGGGGACCACACCGAGAGCTCGGCCTCCACCGCACTCACCGGGAAGACCTGCTGAACGCGCTCCAGCTGGCGGATCGTTCCGTCGTGCAGACGTGCGCCCGCACGACGGCCGGCGCGGGCACCCACGGCGCACAGGCCCAGCGCCCGTACCTTTCCGGCCTGGACGAGCTCCGCCATCGCACCCCAGGTCTCCTCGACGGGGACTTCGGGGTCCTCGCGGTGGAGCTGGTAGAGGTCGATGACGTCCGTCTGCAGGCGGCGCAGCGAGGCGTCGCAGGCTCGTTTCACGTAGCCCGGGCGGCCGTTGGCCACGATGTGCTGTTCGCCCACCAGCAGCCCCGCCTTCGTCGACACGAAGGCCTCCGCGCGGCGTTCCTTAAGGACCCGGCCCACGAGCAGCTCGTTGGTGAAGGGGCCGTACATGTCGGCCGTGTCCAAGAGGGTCGAGCCCAGGTCCAGCGCCCGGTGCACGGTCCGCAGCGACTCGTCCCCCCGCTGCTGTGAGCCGGAGTACGCCCAGCTCATCGGCATGCACCCGAGTCCGACCGCCCCCACATCGAGCGTCGCCGCGCCGATCGTCCTGCGCTCCACCTGGTCGTACCCTCCCTTGCCCGGCCACCCAAACTAACCTCTGCGGGCGGGAGGGGTTCGCATAGCCTCCTCAGCATGAACGCTGACGTATGGCTTCCCATCCCGCCGCACGAGATCGAGGGGCTTCCCGAAGGGCCCAATTACCTCTTTTGGGACGGTGAGCAGGACTTTCCCGCCGATCCGGGCGCGTGCGTCATGTACGTCGTGCCGTACATGAAGCGGCAGACCGTGAAGGTCCGGCCGCTGAAGCCCATGCGGAACGTCCAGGTCATCCAGACGCTGACCGCGGGCGTCGACGACGTCATGGCGCGGATCTCGGACGTGCCGCCGGGCGTACGGCTGTGCAACGCACGCGGGGTGCACGAGGCGAGCACGGCCGAACTCGCGCTCACCCTCACCCTCGCCTCCCTGCGCGGCATCCCGGGCTTCGTTCGCGCCCAGCAACAGGGGCACTGGCAGAGCGGCTTCCGTCCGGCGCTGGCCGACAAGTCCGCGCTGATCGTCGGCTACGGGTCCATCGGCGCCGCCATCGAAGACCGGCTCGCGCCCTTCGAGCTCGCGCGGGTGGCGCGCGTGGCGCGCTCTGGGCGCACCACGGAGCGCGGACCGGTGCATCCGCTCACCCAACTGCCTTCCTTGTTGCCAGAGGCGGATGTCGTGATCCTTTCCACGCCGCTCACGGAGCAGACGAGAGGGCTGGTCGACGAGGATTTCCTGGCCCGGATGAAGGACGGCGCGTTGCTGGTGAACGTCGCCCGCGGGCCCGTCGTGGACACCAAGGCGCTGCTGGCCGAGTTGGAGAGCGGGCGGATCACGGCCGCCCTGGATGTCACCGATCCCGAGCCGCTGCCGCCGGGACATCCCTTGTGGCACGCGCCCGGCGTGCTCATCAGCCCCCATGTCGGAGGGCCCACGTCCGCCTTCCTGCCGCGCGCGAAAAGGCTCCTGGTGGACCAGTTGCAGCGTTTCGTGAACCAAGAGCCACTGCGAAACGTGGTCCTTACGACAGGCGGGACGGCTGGCCTGTAGTCCACTTCGGGCACCCTCCGCGTTCCTTCGAATGCGTTAGGTGTCCGCATTGCCGCTGGTCGTCACGGAGCGTAGAGGAACTATGTCCCTGAGTGACGAGACTGGTGTATCGTCCCGACAGGGGCTGCGCCGTGCACCGTTCGGCGCCGGGGATGGATATTTCAGACTGCGAGGGGGGCGACGGGCGATGCACGGCCTATGGACCAACGATCCGACGCGGCGGGGCCGCCGCCGGCGACCCTGGCGTGCCACGACGCGCAGACGCAAGCGGAGCGGTCACAGCGGACACGGCGGGCACTGCGGACACTGCGGTCCTCACTACCACCGTGGGCACAGCAGCCGCAGGAGGCACACGCTCCAGGCGCACCGGGACCAGCGGGACTCGGGAGCGGCTCTCATCGGGGAGGCCCGGTGAGTCCCCGCCCCTCTCCCGTCACCACGCTCCCTCCGGCGCCTCGTGCGCAGCCCCTCGCCGACTCGCTGCTGCCCAGCGGGCCGACGACGAGCGGCGGTGGATCGAACCTGCGTGCACAGCTCGGGCTGGCCCTCGTCTGCGCGGTCTACGCCGTCGGTTCCGCGTTCGGCTGGGGCTCCGAGCAGGTCGCCCTGATCATGGGTGACTTCGGGCTCAGCGCCGCGGCCGCGACCGCGGCCGTCTCCTGCTTCCGCTACGCGCGCAGCCGCCGCAGCCGCGTCCGGCCCGCCTGGCTGCTGTTCGCCCTCTCCTCCACGATGGCGGCGCTCGGCAATGGCGTCTGGGGCTGGTACGAGGTCGTCCTCGGCCGCTCCGTGCCCAGCCCGAGCTACGCCGACCTGTTCTTCCTGTGCTTCGCGCCGCCCGCGATCGTGGGGCTGCTGGTGCTGGCCAAGAGGCCCGTGACCAAGGCCGGCTGGGTCTGTCTGGCGCTGGACGCCTGGCTGATCGGCGGCTGCCTGGTCACCCTCTCCTGGAGCCTCGCGCTCGCTCAGGCCGCCAAGGTCGACGGGTCGAGCGTGGCGCACACCGCGCTCTCCCTCGCCTACCCGCTCCTCGACATCGCCCTCTTCAGCATGGTGTTGGCACTGCGCTTCCGGCGCTCGTCGGTGCACCGGTCCGCGGTGAACACCGCGATCGGCGCGCTCGCGCTCACCGTGATGTGCGACGCCCTGTTCGCCTCGCCCCTGCTGCACAACACCTACCGCTCCGGCCAGCTTCTCGACGCGGGCTGGTTCGCGGGCTCCCTGCTCCTCGCGTACGCCCCCTGGGTCGCCCCACGCCACGGACGGGCGGAACACCAGGAGCTCGCGCGCGTGGCGCACGAGCACATCCCCGGACAGCGCCATGACGGACAGCCCGGCGGGCGCCACGAAGGCGACCACGCGCACCAGGGAGGACACCCGCACGTGTCCCTCCAGGGAGGAGGCCACGGCCGCAGTCCGGTCACGCGCCCCATCGCCGGATCGCTGGCCGCGCTCACTCCCTACCTGGCCGCCGCCGTCTGCACCCTGGGCATCCTCTACAACGTCCTCAACGGCCGCAGGGTCGACCGCGTGGTGCTCATCACGGCCTGCACCGTCGTGCTCGCCCTCGTGGTGCGCCAGGGCATCATGCTCCTCGACAACATCACCCTCACCCAGGAACTCGCCCAGAAGGAGAACCACTTCCGTTCCCTGGTGCAGGGCTCCAGCGACGTCATCATGATCGCCGCGCCGAACGGCATCCTCCGGTACGTCTCCCCGGCCGCCGCGGGCGTGTACGGCCGTCCCGCGGAGGAACTCGCCGGGTCCGAACTGGCCTCGCTCATCCACCCGGAGGATCTGGGCTGCGTGGTGCACGAGGTGCGCCGCTTCCTCGCCGCCAGCCCCGTCGAAGAACCCACGACCCGCATCGAGTGCCGCTTCAAGTCCGGCGACGGCGGCTGGCTGAACGTCGAGTCCACCGTCAACCGGCACGACGGCGGCCTCATCTTCAACAGCCGGGACGTGACCGAAAGAGTGCGCCTGCAGGCGCAGCTCCAGCACAACGCCGAGCACGACCCGCTCACGGACCTGCCCAACCGCGCGCTGTTCACCAAGCGCGTGCAGCAGGCGCTCTCCGGCCGCCGCGCCTCGGACCGCGGCGCCGCGCTGCGCGGTACGGCGGTTCTCTTCATCGACCTCGACGGTTTCAAGGCCGTCAACGACACGATCGGGCACCAGGCCGGGGACGAGCTGCTCGTCCAGGCCGCCCGCAGACTCCAGGATGCGGTCCGGCAGGGGGACACCGCCGCCCGTCTGGGCGGCGACGAGTTCGCGGCGCTCATCGTCGGGGACGGCTCCCGTGACCGTGCCGCCCGCGAACAGCACATCTTCGAACTCGCCGACCGGCTCCGCGTCACCCTCTCGCAGCCGTACACCATCGACGGCAATGACGTCCGGGTGGCCGCCTCCATCGGCGTGGCCTTCGCCGAACCGGGCCTCGGGGCAGGCGAGTTGCTGCGCAACGCGGACCTCGCCATGTACCGCGCCAAGGCGGCCGGCAAGGGCCGGGTCGAGCTGTACGCGCCACAGATGCAGCAGGACGTCGTACGCAGGGCCGAGCTGGCCACCCGGCTGCGGGCCGCGCTGAACGACGGCGAGTTCATGCTGCTGCACCAGCCCGTGGTGGCGCTGGAGGACGGCCGGATCACGTCGGTCGCGGCGCAGGCCCGCTGGCGCTCGTCCCAAGGGGTGCCCTTCACGTCGGCCGACTTCCTGCGTGTCTCGGAGGACAGCGACAAGGCTGCCGAGCTGGGCCGCTGGATGCTTGAGGAGGCCGTCGGGCAGGCCGGCGAGCGCACCGCCACCGGCCTGTCGGTGCCCGTCGCCGTCCGTATGAGCGCCCGGCGGCTGCTGGACCGCTCACTGCCCCTCGGTTCCGTCGAGGCCCTCCTGACCCGCCACGGGCTGCCCTCCGGCGCCCTGACGATCGAGCTGTCCGACACCGACACCCGGACTTCCCTGGACGAGCTGGAGCGTCGGCTGAACGCCCTCAGGCGGCTCGGTGTCCGGATCGCCCTGGACGGGTTCGGCGGCGGCTGTGCGGCCATCACGGCGCTGCGGCGGCTCCCCGTCGACGTACTGAAGCTCGACAGAAGCCTGGTCGAGGGAGTCGTCGAGTCCGCGCGGCTGCACAAGATCACCAGTGGGCTGCTGCGCATCGCCACCGACCTGGGCCTGCAGTCCGTGGCGGAAGGTGTCGACCTGCCCGAACAGGTCGTCGCCCTGCGCGCGATGGGCTGCACCCACGGCCAGGGCATGGCCTTCTCCGCGCCGCTGGACGAATACCGGCTGCGCCGGGCACTGTCGTCGGGGCATTACCCGGTGCCCCACGGACCGGCCGAGCCCGCGTTCGCGGGCGGCGGGCGCGTCGGTGTCGAAGGGGCCTGGGGTTCCCCCCGTTCGGGCGAAGTCGAGGGCGCCGGCCCACGGCGGCCCGAAGGTCTCAGCACGGTCGTGCCCTCGACACCGACTGTCGCGCCCCGGAGGTGAACGAGCCATGGGGAACGGGGAGCGGGGGCGTGCGCACGTGGCGTACCCGCTGCCCGCGAAGGCGGAACGGCCCTCCGCTCACATAATGAGACTCCCGTCCCACTCACTTGACACGTGGTGCGTGCCGGGGGGAGGGTCTGTGCCATGCGCACCCGAATTCTCGTACTTGGAAAGCGCGTCGGCTGAAGCTGGGACCCACCGGAGGACGATCCGGAATCCCCAGCGACCGTATCCGGCGCGCTCCCCTCGCTTGCCTCCCGGCACGAGGGGTTTTTTGTTGCACAGGCGCCTGTCGACCAGCGCCGCACACCGCACAAACCTCGCAAAAACCCTCAGCATCGAGAAGAGAATGCCGATGACCGAGCAGGCCACCGGGGCCCACCATCCGCAGCCGCGGCCCCGATCCGGAGGACCGCAGTCCACCCCCGTCGAGCACGTGACGGGCGCGCAGTCCCTCATCCGCTCGCTTGAGGAGGTCGGGGCCGACACGGTATTCGGGATTCCCGGGGGCGCCATCCTCCCGGCGTACGACCCGATGATGGACTCCCGGCGGGTGCGCCATGTCCTCGTCCGCCACGAGCAGGGCGCGGGCCACGCGGCCACCGGCTACGCGCAGGCCACCGGCAAGGTCGGTGTCTGCATGGCGACTTCGGGTCCCGGCGCCACCAACCTGGTGACCCCGATCGCCGACGCCCACATGGACTCGGTGCCGCTGGTGGCGATCACCGGCCAGGTGGCGTCGAAGGCGATCGGCACGGACGCCTTCCAGGAGGCGGACATCGTCGGCATCACGATGCCGATCACCAAGCACAACTTCCTGGTCACCAAGGCCGAGGACATCCCCCGGGTGATCGCGCAGGCGTTCCACATCGCCTCCACCGGCCGCCCCGGCCCGGTCCTGGTCGACATCGCCAAGGACGCCCTCCAGGCGCGGACCACCTTCAGCTGGCCGCCCACCATGGACCTGCCCGGCTACCGCCCGGTGACCAAGCCGCACGCCAAGCAGATCCGCGAGGCCGCCAAGCTGATCACCGCCGCCAGGCGGCCCGTCCTGTACGTCGGCGGCGGCGTCCTCAAGGCCGGCGCCACCGCCGAGCTGAAGGTCCTCGCCGAGCTCACCGGAGCGCCCGTCACCACCACCCTGATGGCGCTCGGCTCGTTCCCCGACGGCCACGCGCAGCACCTGGGCATGCCCGGCATGCACGGCAGCGTGGCCGCCGTCACCGCGCTGCAGAAGGCCGACCTGATCGTCGCCCTCGGCGCCCGCTTCGACGACCGCGTCACCGGCAAGCTGGACAGCTTCGCCCCGTACGCCAAGATCGTCCACGCCGACATCGACCCGGCCGAGATCGGCAAGAACCGCGCCGCCGACGTGCCGATCGTCGGTGACGCCCGCGAGGTCATCGCCGACCTGGTCCAGGCCGTCCAGAAGGAGCACAGCGAGGGCAACCAGGGCGACTACACCGCCTGGTGGACCGACCTCAACCGCTGGCGCGAGACCTACCCCCTCGGCTACGACCAGCCCGAGGACGGCTCCCTCTCTCCGCAGCAGGTCATCGAGCGCATCGGCCAACTCGCACCCGAGGGCACGATCTTCGCGGCGGGCGTCGGCCAGCACCAGATGTGGGCCGCCCACTTCATCGAGTACGACAAGCCCGCCACCTGGCTGAACTCCGGCGGCGCCGGAACCATGGGCTACGCGGTCCCGGCCGCCATGGGCGCCAAGGCGGGTGCCCCGGACAGGACCGTCTGGGCGATCGACGGCGACGGCTGCTTCCAGATGACCAACCAGGAGCTCACCACCTGCGCCCTGAACAACATCCCGATCAAGGTCGCCATCATCAACAACGGCGCCCTCGGGATGGTCCGCCAGTGGCAGACCCTGTTCTACAACCAGCGCTACTCCAACACCGTGCTGCACTCCGGCCCGGACGACGTCAACCCGGATGCCAGGGGCACCCGCGTCCCCGACTTCGTGAAGCTGTCGGAGGCCATGGGCTGCCACGCGATCCGCTGCGAGTCCCCGGACGAGCTGGACAAGGTCATCGCCGAGGCCAACGCGATCAACGACCGCCCGGTCGTCATCGACTTCATCGTCCACGAGGACGCCATGGTCTGGCCGATGGTCGCCGCCGGCACCTCCAACGACGAGATCATGGCCGCCCGGGACGTCCGCCCCGACTTCGGCGACAACGAAGACGACTGAGAGCAGTAGGAAGAGGTACCACCACCATGTCCAAGCACACGCTCTCGGTGCTCGTCGAGAACAAGCCCGGCGTCCTCGCCCGGATCACCGCCCTGTTCTCCCGCCGCGGCTTCAACATCGACTCCCTCGCCGTCGGCGTCACCGAGCACCCCGACATCTCCCGCATCACCATCGTGGTGAACGTGGAGGACCTGCCGCTGGAGCAGGTGACCAAGCAGCTCAACAAGCTCGTCAACGTGCTGAAGATCGTCGAGCTGGAGCCGGGTTCGGCCGTTCAGCGCGAACTCGTTCTGGTGAAGGTGCGCGCCGACAACGAGACGCGCTCCCAGATCGTTGAGATCGTCCAGCTGTTCCGCGCCAAGACCGTCGACGTCTCCCCGGAGGCCGTCACCATCGAGGCCACCGGCAGCAGCGACAAGCTGTCCGCCATGCTCAAGATGCTGGAGCCGTACGGCATCAAGGAGCTCGTCCAGTCCGGCACGATCGCGATCGGACGCGGATCGCGTTCGATCACGGACCGGTCGCTGCGCGCACTGGACCGGTCCGCGTAAGGATGGCGACGGGCGGTCGGCACGGCGAGTGAGCCGAAGGGGCGCGTTGGTGTCGAGCGTACGAGCGCGCGGAGCGCCCGACGAAGAAGGGCCGAGCACGGTCGTACGCTCGACACCGGCTGGAGCGCCCCGGAGGCGAACCGAGCCCTAAAAAAGGGACGCCTTCCGCCCGTATGGCGAGACCCGAAGACTTCCCCGCTCCTCACCGTCATACGGTGGGACGCAACACCTGCACACAAGGAGAGAACCCAAAGTGGCCGAGCTGTTCTACGACGACGACGCCGACCTGTCCATCATCCAGGGCCGCAAGGTCGCGGTCATCGGCTACGGCAGCCAGGGCCACGCCCACGCGCTGTCGCTGCGTGACTCGGGTGTCGACGTCCGCGTCGGTCTGCACGAGGGCTCCAAGTCCAAGGCGAAGGCCGAGGAGCAGGGCCTGCGCGTGGTCACCCCGGCCGAGGCCGCCGCCGAGGCCGACGTCATCATGATCCTGGTGCCGGACCCGATCCAGGCGCAGGTGTACGAGGAGCACATCGCCCCGAACCTGAACGACGGCGACGCCCTCTTCTTCGGCCACGGCTTCAACATCCGCTTCGGCTTCATCAAGCCCCCGGCCGGCATCGACGTCTGCATGGTCGCCCCGAAGGGCCCGGGCCACCTGGTCCGCCGCCAGTACGAGGAGGGCCGCGGCGTTCCGTGCATCGCGGCCGTCGAGCAGGACGCCACCGGCAACGCGTTCGCGCTGGCGCTGTCGTACGCCAAGGGCATCGGCGGCACCCGCGCCGGCGTCATCAAGACGACCTTCACCGAGGAGACCGAGACCGACCTGTTCGGTGAGCAGGCCGTCCTCTGCGGTGGTACGGCCGCGCTGGTCAAGGCGGGCTTCGAGACGCTGACCGAGGCCGGCTACCAGCCGGAGATCGCGTACTTCGAGTGCCTGCACGAGCTGAAGCTGATCGTCGACCTCATGTACGAGGGCGGCCTGGACAAGATGCGCTGGTCGGTCTCCGAGACCGCCGAGTGGGGCGACTACGTCACCGGCCCGCGGATCATCACCGACGCCACCAAGGCCGAGATGAAGCAGGTCCTCGCCGAGATCCAGGACGGCACGTTCGCCCAGAACTGGATGGACGAGTACCACGGCGGTCTGAAGAAGTACAACGAGTACAAGACCCAGGACTCCGAGCACCTGCTGGAGACCACGGGCAAGGAGCTGCGCAAGCTCATGTCGTGGGTCAACGACGACGAGGCGTAAGTCCGTGCGAACGGGGCCGCGGCGACGCGCCGCGGCCCCGTCGCCGAACCCCGGGTCATGCCTCGTCCGTGGAGTACCGGCCACGGACGAGTGATCCTTCCGCAGGGGCGTAAGACGACCTCCGCCGCGCCACTACACTGCCGTACTACATACGCGTCAGGCCCACAGCGTCGTGCGTCTTCCACGCGGACACCACCCCCTCCACCGCCTGCGGCCGTCGGGACGGCCGTCCGCAGCATTGGACTTGTGAGGACTCACGTGAGCTCGAAACCAGTCGTACTCATCGCTGAAGAGCTGTCGCCCGCGACCGTCGACGCGCTCGGGCCGGACTTCGAGATCCGGCAGTGCAACGGAGCGGACCGAGCCGAACTGCTCCCCGCCATCGCCGACGTCGACGCGATCCTGATCCGCTCGGCCACCAAGGTCGACGCCGAGGCGGTCGCGGCCGCGAACCAGCTGAAGGTCGTCGCACGAGCCGGCGTCGGCCTGGACAACGTGGACGTCTCCGCCGCCACCAAGGCCGGCGTGATGGTCGTCAACGCCCCCACCTCGAACATCGTGACCGCCGCCGAGCTGGCCTGCGGTCTCGTCCTCGCCACCGCGCGCCACATCCCGCAGGCCAACACGGCCCTGAAGAACGGCGAGTGGAAGCGCAGCAAGTACACCGGTGTCGAGCTCGCCGAGAAGACCCTCGGTGTCGTCGGCCTCGGGCGCATCGGCGCGCTCGTCGCCCAGCGCATGTCGGCCTTCGGCATGAAGGTCGTCGCGTACGACCCGTATGTGCAGCCCGCGCGCGCCGCGCAGATGGGCGTGAAGGTCCTCTCGCTGGACGAGCTGCTCGAAGTGTCCGACTTCATCACCGTCCACCTGCCGAAGACCCCCGAGACGCTCGGCCTCATCGGCGCCGAGGCGCTGCAGAAGGTCAAGCCGAGCGTCCGCATCATCAACGCGGCCCGTGGTGGGATCGTCGACGAGGCGGCGCTGTACTCGGCGCTCAAGGAGGGCCGCGTCGCGGGCGCGGGGCTCGACGTGTACGCGAAGGAGCCGTGCACCGACTCCCCGCTCTTCGAGCTCGACGAGGTCGTCTGCACCCCGCACCTCGGCGCCTCCACCGACGAGGCCCAGGAGAAGGCGGGCATCGCGGTCGCCAGGTCCGTCCGCCTCGCCCTCGCCGGTGAGCTGGTGCCGGACGCCGTCAACGTCCAGGGCGGTGTCATCGCCGAGGACGTCAAGCCGGGCCTGCCGCTCGCCGAGCGCCTCGGCCGCATCTTCACCGCCCTCGCGGGCGAGGTCGCGGTCCGTCTCGACGTCGAGGTGTACGGCGAGATCACCCAGCACGACGTGAAGGTGCTGGAGCTGTCGGCGCTGAAGGGCGTCTTCGAGGACGTCGTCGACGAGACGGTCTCGTACGTCAACGCCCCGCTGTTCGCCCAGGAGCGCGGCGTCGAGGTGCGCCTGACCACGAGCTCGGAGTCCCCGGACCACCGCAACGTCGTCACCGTGCGCGGCACCCTCGCGGACGGCGAGGAGGTCTCCGTCTCCGGCACGCTGGCCGGTCCCAAGCACCACCAGAAGATCGTCGCCGTGGGCGAGTACGACGTCGACCTGGCCCTCGCGGACCACATGGTCGTCCTCAAGTACGTCGACCGCCCGGGCGTCGTCGGCACCGTCGGCCGTGTCTTCGGCGAGGCGGGCGTCAACATCGCCGGCATGCAGGTCTCGCGTCTGACCGCCGGCGGCGAGGCCCTCGCCGTCCTCACCGTGGACGACACAGTGCCGCAGCCGGTGCTGACGGAGGTCGCCGAGGAGATCGGCGCGACATCGGCGCGGTCGGTGAACCTGGTCTGAGAGTGCGACTCTGAGGTCTGTTCGCACGAGGGCTGAGGCCCGGCCACCTGTGGGCCGGGCCTCAGCCCTTTGCCGGTTGCGCGAGTGCCTACTCGCCTTCGTCGCGGAGCCCGGTTCCTCGAACGCCGGCCGGAGGGCTGACGATCCACCAGCCCGCCCACCTCTCAAGACCATCCCTCAAGAACCCTCACCCCTCAAGCAAGCACCCTCTCCCCCTCCGCGCACTCCGTGTCCCGTACCCGCACCTCCCGCAACGCCCTCACAGCCACCACCCCGGCCCCCAGCAGGACCACCGCCCCCGCCAGCGCGGCGCCCTGCATGCCGGCGGTGAACGCCTCCCGCGCGGCCGCCGCCAGGGCGGAACCCGTCTGCCCGGGCATACCGTCGGCCACGGCGAGCGCGCCGCCCAGGGTCTCCCGGGCCGCGGCCGGGGCGGTGGACGGAATCTCGTCGTGGTAGACCGCCGTACCGATGGAGCCGAGGGCCGCCATACCGAGGGCGCCGCCGAACTCCTGGCCGGTCTCCAGGAGGGAGGAGGCGGAGCCGGCCTTCTCGACGGGGGCCGTGCCCAGGACGAGGTCGGTCATCTGGGACATCACGGTGACGATGCCGGAGGCGAGGACGCCCGCGCCGGCCAGGACCAGCCACAGGGAGTCCGTGCCGGCCAGGGCGAGCAGGCCGTAGCCGGCCGCGGCGGTGACGAAGCCGGCCCCCACGACGTACGCGCGGTTCACGCCACGCTGCACGAGCCGGCCCGTCACCGGTACCGCCACGCCGATGAGCACCGAGGGCAGCAGGGACCACAGCGCGGCCTCCAGGGCGCTCTTGTCGAGGACGGACTGAAGGTACTGGGTCGTGAAGTAGGCCGAGCCCATCATTCCGAAGGCGGCGACGAGGTTCAGAGCGACGGCGGGCGCGAAGCCCCGGCCGCCGAACAGCGACGGTGAGATCAGCGGGGACGCCGTCGTGCGCTGGCGGTGGACGAACAGCGTGGCGAAGAGCAGGCCGACGGTCACCGACATGACGTACCGCACGTTCCAGCCCTCGGACGGGATCTCCTTGAGGCCGTAGATCACGGGCAGGACGGCCGCCATGGACAGGGGCATGCTCAGCAGGTCGAAGCGGCCGGGGGAGGGGCTCCGCGACTCGGGGAGCAGGACGGGGCCGAGGACCAGCAGCAGCGCCATGGCGGGCAGGTTGACCAGGAAGACCGAGCCCCACCAGAAGTACTCGACCATGACGCCGCTCAGCACCGAGCCGAGCGCCACGCCCGCCGTCATCACGCCGGACCAGATGCCGATCGCCTGCGCCCGTTGCCCGGGGTCCGTGAACATCGTGCGGACCAGCGCCATCGTCGAGGGCATCAGGGTCGCGCCGCCGATGCCGAGCACCGCGCGGGCCGCGATCAGGGTCTCGGCGCTGTTCGCGTACGCCGCCACGAGCGATGCGGCGCCGAAGGCGGCCGCGCCGATCAGCAGCAGCCGGCGGCGGCCGATGCGGTCGCCCAGCGCCCCCATCGTCATCAGCAGCCCGGCCAGCACGAACGCGTAGATGTCGAAGATCCACAGCTGCTGGGTGCCGCTCGGCTCCAGGTCCGCGCTGATCTCGGGGATCGCGAAGTAGAGGACCGACACGTCCATCGAGACCAGCAGCAGCGGAAGCATCAGGACCGCGAGGGCGGTCCACTCACGACGTCCGGCGCGCTCGGGAGGGTTCTCGGAGTTCGTCACCATGACAGGGACTGTACGAGCGTTTTATACGCCCGTCTAGTACAAGCGTATAAATCGATCGTCTAGGACGGTTGTATGGATCGGCGGTACCCTGACCCGCATGGGACATCGTGAAGATCTGCTCGAAGGTGCCAAGCGCTGCCTGCTGGAGAAGGGCTTCGCGCGTACGACGGTGCGTGACATCGTCAAGGAGTCGGGGACGAACCTGGCCTCGATCGGCTACCACTACGGCTCGAAGGACGCGCTGCTCGCCCAGGCCTACGTATCGCTGGTCGAGGAGGTCTCCGAAGCCTTCGACGCCACCGAGCAGGCCACTTCCGGGACCGAGCCCGGCTCGGTCGAGCGGTTCCAGGAGGTCTGGTCGAACATCATCGCGACCATGCGCGAGCCCGGTTCGCTGTGGCACCTCAGCATGGAGATCGTGGTCATGGGCGACCGACTGCCGGAGGTGCGCGACCACTTGGCCCGCGCCCAGCGGGAGGGTGGCCGTGGCATCATCCCGATGCTCATGGGCGGGCGGGAGGAGGACGTCCCGGAGGAGGCCGTGGACACGCTCGGCAAGTTCTACACGACCCTCATGACCGGGCTCATCGCCCTGTGGACCTTCGACCCGCCCAGCGCACCCAGCGCGGACGAACTCGCCGACGGGCTGCGCCAGGTGATCGCCGCGGCGACCAAGCCGCGGGAGTGACACCTGCGCCGGCCCCAACCCCGAGCCCCCAGTACGGCAACGAACGCCACGAGCACGAACAGCACGTCGCGGGGCGGAGACGCCGTACGGCCCTCTTCGCCGAGTCGTGAGTCGTCCACCGTCAGGATGACCGGGAGGGATTCGAAGGCGTCCGAGTCGTCGCTGCACGCCTCGTAGCCGATGGAGTCCCCTCATGCCTCGGCCGACACATACGTCTTGGCTCCGGACTCCTTCTGCTCCATGCGGCCGAACATGGCGGGACCGAGATCGACGTCGCGCCGCTCGCAGCCCCCGAGGCCGCCGACCTCGGCCCGGGTCCGCTTCCGCTCGGCGGCGGACTCCTCGCGGCGGGTGTGATCAAGACCAATATCGATGCGATCAAGACAAGCTTCTGAAAACGATTGTCATCGTGCTACGGTCGGCCCACATTCAACTTTTGACCTTGCCCTTACCCGGAGTGTCCCGTGCGCGTCCCCGCCCGTCTTCTTCCCCTCACCGCGGTCACCGCGGCCTCCGCCCTGCTCACCGGCTGTTTCGCGTCGTCCGAGTCGAGTGACACGTCCGCCGAGGGCAAACGCATACGCCTGGCGATGATGCAGCCGCCGAGATCGGGGCTGTCGCCGCTGTCCGACGACGCGTTCAAGCTGTCGCGCTGGTCGACGGCGGAGACGCTGGTGAAGCTGGACGCGGAGGGTGACGCGCAGCCCGCGCTGGCGACCGAGTGGGAGCAGTCCGGGAAGAGCTGGACGTTCACGCTCCGGGACGGGGTCAGCTTCCACGACGGTACGGAGCTGACCGCCGAGGCCGTCGTGAACTCGCTGACCGAGGCGGCGACCGCCTCCCCCAAGCCGCGCATCCTCGACGGCGTCGACCTGACGGTGGAGGCCGAGGGCGACAAGGTGACGGTCACGACGGGCACCGAGGACCCGCTCGTCCCGCAGCGGCTGAGCTCGCCGCAGCTGTCGATCCTGGCGGCGAAGGCGTACGAGGGGAAGACCGTCAACCCCGTCGGCGCGGGCACCGGCCCCTTCGAGCTGACGAAGGTCAACGGCACGTCCTCCGCTTCCCTCGACCGCTACGACGAGTACTGGGGAGGCAAGGCCAAGGCCTCCGGGATCGACGCGAAGTTCGTGCCGGACGGCACCGCCCGCGCGGCCGCCCTGCGCAGCGGCGAGGCCGACATCGTCGAATCGGTGCCGGTGTCTCAGGCCGCGGTGCTCGACCAGGACCTGATCACCGAGGTCCCGATGCCGCGCACGAACACGCTGTACCTGAACACCGAGAAGGGCGTCTTCAAGGACGCCTCGCTGCGGGCCGCCGCCCGTGAGGCCCTCGACACGAAGTCGATCGTCGACGGCGTGTACGAGGGACGGGCCGATGTCGCCGAGGGGCTGCTCGGCCCGGCGCTCCCGTGGGCCGCCGAACTGCGGTCGCCCGTCGAGCGGGAGGCCGAGGCCGGTGACCCGGACGGCGCGACCGTCACCCTCGGCACCTTCACCGACCGCGCCGAGCTGCCCGAGGTCGCGGCCACACTGCAGCAGCAGCTCCAGAAGGCCGGATTCAAGGTGAAGCTCGACATCCGCGAGTACGCGAACATCGAATCCGACATGCTGGCGGGCGAGTTCGACGCCTTCATCCTCTCCCGCGCCACCGTTCTCGACTCCGGCGACCCGGCCGCCTACCTCTACAGCGACTTCGCCTCCGACGGCTCCTTCAACATCCCCCAGCTCGCCGACAAGACCGTCGACGAGGCGCTGGACAAGGCCAATCAGACCGAGACCGGTGATGCGCGCCGCCAGGCCGTCATCGAGGCCGAGGCCGCCGTGCTCGCCACCGACGCCGCGGTGCCGATGCTCCACGAGCGTGTGATCCAGGGCGACGCGGCCGGGGTCGTGGACGCGGCGCACGACCCGCGCGAGCGCGAGCTCGTCACGGTGGACACCTACGTCCAGTGAAAGCCCGTCTGAAGAGGCTGGCCGGCCCCACCGGATCGACCCGTCTCGTCTGTCTCGTCACCGTCGTCGCCGCCGTGGGCCTGCTGCCCTGGCTCTCCGGCCGGGACCCCGCTCTGACGGTCCTGCGGGCACGCTCCGCCGAACAGGAGGCGACCGAGGAGGCGCTGTCCGCGATCCGCGCCGACCTGGGCCTCGACAGCGGTCCCCTTTCGCTGCTCGGGAGTTGGGCGTCCGGGCTGCTGCGCGGTGACCTCGGCACCTCGTGGGTGTCGGGCACGGACGTCCTGCCGTCCGTCGTCTCCGGCCTCCAGGTCTCCCTGGGGCTGATGGGCGCGGCCTTCGCCGTGGCGGTGCTGCTGGCGTGCGCGCTGGTCGCGCCGGTTCTGGTACGGGGCCGGGGGTCGGCCGGGGCGTTCGCCGCGATGCTGGCCGCCGTGCCCGAGTTCCTGCTCGCCACGGTCGCGCTGCTGGTGTGCGGGGTGTGGCTGGGCTGGCTGCCGACGTCCGGCTGGCAGGGCCCGGAGTACATGGTCCTGCCCGCCCTCGCTCTCGGCGTCCCGGCAGGCGGGCTGCTCGGCCGTCTGGTCGCGGACGCGCTGCCCGCCGTGCTGGACGAGCGGTGGGTGGAGCTGTGGCGGGGTGCGGGGGTCGGCCGGGCGCGGATCGCGGGGGCCGCCCTTCGGCGCGTACTGCCGCCCCTGATCCCGCAGTTCGGGATGGTCGCCGTCGGTCTCACCGGTGGCGCGGTCGCCGTGGAGGTGGTGTTCGCGGTGCCCGGCATCGGGCGTACGGCCCTCGGCGCGGCCAGGTCGCAGGACCTGCCGCTGCTTCAGGGCGCCGTCCTCGCCCTGCTCGCCCTCGGACTGGTCACCGGCGCGCTGGCCACGCTCGCACGGCGCCGGATGCTGGGACCCGCCCTGCGCGACGCCGGGCTCAGCCTGCCGCCGGCCCGCCCGGTCCGCGTGCACCCGGCGATCCCGCTGGCGCTCGCCGCCGTCCTCGCCGTGACCATCGGCTGGGGCCTGCTGCGCGACCCGTACCTGGTGGACACGACGAACCGGCTGGCCGCGCCCTCGTGGTCGTACCCGCTCGGCACCGACGGCCTGGGCCGTGACGTGCTCGCCCGGCTCGGGCACGGGGCCGCCTCGACGGTCGGCACGGCGGCGGCCGTCTGTCTGCTCGGTCTGCTGATCTCCCTGGCGCTCGGCTTCCTGCCGGGCGTGGCCGCCGGGGCCGCCGACATCGCCAATGCCCTGCCCCCGGTGATCGTCGGCATCCTGGTCGCGGCGGTCGTGGGGCCCGGCACCGGCGGCGCCGCCCTCGCGGTCACCCTGCTGTCCTGGCCCGCGCTGTCCGCGCACGCGGCGGCGCTGGTGCAGGAGGTGCGGGCGTCGGCGTTCCTGACCGCCCAACGGGCCATCGGCGCACCACCGTGGTGGATCCTCACCCGGCACGTGCTCCCGTCGGTGGCCGGGCCCGTGTCCCGCCACGCCCTTCTCCGCCTCCCCGGCATCGCCCTCGCCCTGGCCTCACTCGGCTTCCTGGGCCTGGGCACCCAGCCGCCCACCCCCGAGTGGGGCCTGCTGCTCGACGAGTCCCGCGCGTACGTGGAACGGGCGCCCTGGGCGGCCCTGGCTCCGGCGGTCGCGCTGGCCGTGATGGCGGGACTGGCGGTGTCGGGCGCCTCCTACGCGGAGGGGCGGCCGCGCACGGCCCGCCGTACGCCTCGGCTCACGTTCCCGTCCCGCACGAAGGAGCGCTCCCTTGTCCACTGACGCTCTGCTGTCGGTCCGTGACCTGCGGGTCGCCTTCGGCGCCGTCGAGGCCGTACGCGGCCTGTCCTTCGACGTCCGCCCCCGCGAAGTCCTCGCCCTGGTCGGGGAGTCGGGCGCGGGCAAGTCGCTCACGGCGCGGGCGGTGCTGGGCATGGCGCCCCGGGAGGCGAGCGTGTCGGGGAGCGTACGGCTGCGGGAGGGGGCCGTGGCCGCGTCGTACGCCGAACTCGTGGACGCCGACCGCCCGATGCTGGCCGCCCTGCGCGGCCGCCGCCTCGCGCTCGTCCCCCAGGACGCCCTCTCCGCGCTCTCGCCCGTACACCCGGTCGGCGACCAACTCGCCGCCGCCGTACGGTCGGTCGCCGGGGTCTCGCG
The DNA here is from genome assembly GCF_053591955.1 of Streptomyces sp. NPDC002845. Classification (NCBI taxonomy): domain Bacteria; kingdom Bacillati; phylum Actinomycetota; class Actinomycetes; order Kitasatosporales; family Streptomycetaceae; genus Streptomyces; species Streptomyces sp. NPDC002845. The sequence goes on from NZ_JBSFUU010000006.1 coordinate 72,828, forward strand.
CAAGGAGGCCCGGGCCCGGGCGGTCGCCGCACTCGACCGGGTGGGGATCGCGGACGCCGTACGCAAGGCGCGGGCGTATCCGCACGAGTACTCCGGCGGTATGCGGCAGCGGGCCGTGATCGCCATGGCGACGATCAACGAACCGGACCTGGTCGTCGCCGACGAGCCCACCACGGCCCTCGACGCGGACCTCCAGGAACAGGTGCTCCGGGTCCTCGGCGAGCAGCGCGAGGCCCTCGGCGCCGCGCTCGTGCTGGTCACGCACGATCTGTCGGTCGTACGCGACCACGCCGACCGCGTGCTCGTCATGTACGCCGGCCGCCAGGTCGAACAGGGCCCGGCCGACGAGGTGCTGGCCCGCCCCCGGGCGCCGTACACGGCGGGCCTGCTGGCGTCGCTGCCGCCCGAGGAGCGGGCCGTCGGTGGCCGACGCCTGCCCACCATCCCCGGCACCCCGCCCTCCCCGGCCGCCCTCCCGCCCGGCTGCGCCTTCGCGCCGCGCTGCCCGCTCGCCGAGGACCGCTGCCACCGCGAGGAACCGCAGCCGTGGGCGAACGGCGACGGACGCGAGGTGTCCTGCCACCGCTGGGACGAAGTGCCGTACCCGGCAGCCGAGTTGTTCCTGGAGCAGCCCGTATGACGCAGATGAGCAGCCCTCTACCCAGCAGTCCTCTGCTGGACGTTCGTGACCTGGTCGTGCGCTACGGTGACGTCACGGCCGTCGATCACGTCTCCTTCACCGTGGACGCCGGGGAGACCGTGGCCCTGAACGGCCCGTCGGGCTGCGGCAAGTCCTCCACGGTCGCCGCCGTGCTCCAGCTGCGCCGCCCCGACTCGGGTGAAGTCCACTTCGAGGGCCGTGACTTGACGACTCTCCCCGAACGCGAACTCCGCCCGCTCCGCCCCCGGATGCAACCCGTCTTCCAGGACCCCTACGGCTCCCTCAGCCCCCGCCACCGCATCCGTGACGCGGTCGCGGAACCCCTGCGCGTCCAGGGCCGCTGGGACACGACGGGCCCCGCCCGGGTCGCCGAACTCCTCGACCGCGTCGGCCTCGACCCGGCATACGGCGACCGCCTCCCGCACGAACTCTCCGGCGGCCAGTGCCAACGCGCCGGAATCGCCCGCGCACTGGCTTCCGAGCCGCGCCTGCTCGTCCTCGACGAGCCGGTGTCCGCCCTCGACCCGTCCGTCCGCGCCGGAGTCCTCAACCTCCTCGCCGACCTCCAGGACGAGCTGGGACTCGGGTACCTGTTCATCTGCCACGACCGGGCGGTGGTACGCCACTTCGCGGGCCGTTCGATCGAGATGCGGGCAGGACGGCTCGTACGGCCGTAGCGCTCCTGCGGCCGTACGGTCGCTACGCACCCCCCCGCCCACGCGACCACCATCGCACAGGCGGCCCGGCCAGGAACGCGGCGGGACGGAGCCTCACGAAGACAAGCAACGCAGCCCCAGGACTACTCAGAGCCGATGCGCCTTCAACGCCATGTGCAGCAGCAACCGGTCCTCCCCGTCGTCCAGATCCAGCCCCGTGAGCTGCTCCACCCGTGAGAGCCGGTAGTACAGCGTCTGCCGGTGGACGCCCAGCTCGGCTGCCGTGCGGCCGGCCTGGCCCGCGCGGTCGAGGAAGGCCTCGGCGGTGCGGGCGAGGTCGTGGTGGGCGGGGGTGAGGAGGCGGCGTACGGCGGGGTCCTGCGGGGAGTGTGGGGGGAGGGAGGTGAGGAGGCGGTACGGGCCGATGGAGTTCCACTCGGCGACCGGGCCGAGGCGGGGTTCTGCCAGGGCGGCGCGGGCGGCGGAGGAGGCCTCGTGCCAGGCGGTGGCCAGGTCGGCGAGGCCGGAACGGGGGGTGGTGACGCCGGCCGCGGATTTCGTTCCCGCCCGCTCCAGGAGCCGTGAGGCCGCCGTCAGCGCGGGGGCCGTCGCGTCCGCCGAGCGGAGGCGGACCAGGAGGGCGAGGCTCTGGGTGGTCGCGCCCCACGGGACCGCGCAGAGCGCCGTCGCCCCCGGCACCGTACGGACGGAGGGGTCGGCGCCGGGCCAGGGCGCCACGCAGACCACCGTGTGGATGCCGTCGGCGCGCGGGCCGAGGGCCGTGCGGAGCTCGGTGACCGCCAGGTCACGCTGCCCGTCGCGCTCGGCGACGAGGACCGCCCTCAGTTCGCGGGTCAGGTCGGCGCCCGCCTGGGCCTCGTCGGCGAGGAGGGCGCCGATGCGGGCGGCGACCTCCATGGCGGCGGCGAGCTGGGCGGGGGAGGGGCCCGGCTCGGTCTCCAGGAGCCAGACGTAGCCGAGGACGACACCCCGGTGGCGTACGGGAAGGCAGATCCGGCCCCGGTGGACGCCGGCCTCCGGGGTGCGGGGGATGTGCACCGGACCCGTGGCCCGGGTGATGCCGAAACCCTCGAACCACTCCCGTACCGCGGACGTCGACCGGCGCGTGAGGATCGAGCGGGTGCGCACCGGGTCCAGCGCCGACGCGTCGAGGTCGCCCTCACTGTCGTACGCCCCGAAGGCGATCAGCTCGAAATCGCGGTTCTCCAGGGTCGCGGGGGCGCCCAGGAGCTCCGAGATGTCGTCGACCAGCTCTTGGTAGTCACCCTTGTGTTCCGACGTCACAGGGGCATTCTCCCGCAGATCCGCGCCGTCTTCATACATCTGTCTGAGATCTGCGGCACGGATGCGTGACAGCTGTCGATGGCAGACGATCGGAGGGATCCTTAGGTTTCACGGTGGTTCTCCGTGCCGTACCCGAATCGTCGGGTACCGGCCTCGTGTTGGTTGTGTTGTGGAGGTGCCCCGTGCTGGGTCCCGTGATTCTCGCCGCGTCGCGCAGCGACCGGATGCGACGCCTGATCTCGGCGGCCCCGGTCACCAAGCAGGTCGTCGACCGCTTCATCCCCGGTGAGACGGTGGACGACATCGTCCCGGTCGTCCGGGACCTCACCGGCCGGGGTCTGGAAATGACCCTGGACGTCGTCGGCGAGGACATCACCTCACCGGCGCAGGCCGCCGCTGCCCGTGACGCCTACCTGGAGCTGATCGACCGGCTCAAACCGCTGGAGCTCGGCCCGATGGTCGAGATGTCGGTCAAGCTGTCCATGTTCGGGCAGTCCCTCCCGTCGCCCACCACCACCCTCAACCGAGGGCCCTCCGGGCCCACCTCTACATTCCCGGGCGGTCACGACCTCGCCCTCGCCAACGTCCGCCCCGTCGTCGAGGCCGCCGCCGAGATCGGTACGACCGTGACGCTGGACGCGGAGGACCACACCACCCTCGACTCGATGTTCGCCATCCACGACGAACTGCGGAAGGACTTCCCGCAGACCGGCTGCGTGATCCAGTCCTACCTCTTCCGCACCGAGGCCGACGCCCGCCGCCTCGCCGCGAACGGCAGCCGCGTACGCCTGGTGAAGGGCGCGTACAAGGAGCCCGCCGAGGTCGCGTACCAGCAGAAGTCCGAGATCGACAAGGCGTATGTGCGCATCCTGAAGGTGCTGATGCAGGGAGAGGGGTACCCGATGATCGGGTCCCACGACCCGCGTCTGATCTCCATCGGACAGGAGCTCGCGCGTCGCGCCGGGCGAAAGCTCGACGAGTACGAGTTCCAGATGCTGTACGGCATCAGGAACGACGAGCAGGCGCGGCTCGCCGCCGAAGGGCACCGGGTGCGCGTGTACACGGCGTACGGCACCGACTGGTACGGCTATTTCATGCGCCGCCTCGCAGAGAAGCCCGCCAACCTGCAGTTCTTCCTGCGCAGCATGATCACAAAGGGCTGACTCACACCGCTCAGTAAGGAGTACGGAAACCATGGACGCTGTAACCCAGGTCCCCGCCCCCGTCAACGAGCCGGTGCACGGCTACGCCCCCGGCTCGCCCGAGCGGGTCCGGCTGGAGGCCCGGCTGAAGGAACTGGCCGAGAACCCCATCGACCTGCCGTGCACCATCGGCGGCGAGCAGCGGATGGGTGGCGGCGAGCGATTCGACATCGTGCAGCCGCACAACCACAAGGCCCGCCTCGGCACCTACGGCAACGCCACCCAGCAGGACGCGCAGGACGCCATCGACGCGGCCCTCGCCGCCGCGCCCGCCTGGCGTGCGATGGCCTTCGACGACCGCGCCGCGATCATCCTGCGCGCCGCCGAGCTGCTGTCCGGCCCGTGGCGCGAGACGCTGGCCGCCTCCACCATGCTCGGCCAGTCGAAGACCGCCCAGCAGGCCGAGATCGACACTCCGTGCGAGCTGATCGACTTCTGGCGCTTCAACGTGAAGTACGCCCGTGACCTGCTCGCCGAGCAGCCCCCGGCCAACTCCCCGGGCGTCTGGAACCGCCTCGACCACCGCCCGCTGGAGGGCTTCGTCTACGCGGTCACCCCGTTCAACTTCACGGCGATCGCGGGCAACCTGCCGACGGCGCCCGCCCTCATGGGCAACGTCGTCGTCTGGAAGCCGTCCCCGACGCAGACCCATGCGGCGGTCTTGCTCATGCAGCTCCTTGAGGAGGCCGGTCTGCCCAAGGGCGTCATCAACCTCGTCACCGGCGACGGCGTCGAGGTCTCCAAGGTCGCCCTGGAACACCGTGACCTCGCGGGCATCCACTTCACCGGCTCGACCAAGACCTTCCACTACCTGTGGAAGACGGTCGGCGCCAACATCGAGAAGTACCGTTCCTACCCGCGCATCGTCGGCGAGACCGGCGGCAAGGACTTCCTGGTCGCCCACCCGAGCGCCGACCGGGCCATCCTGAAGACCGCCCTGACCCGCGGTGCCTTCGAGTACCAGGGCCAGAAGTGCTCGGCCACCTCCCGCGCCTACGTCCCGGCGTCGATCTGGAACTCCGGCTTCAAGGAGGAGTTCGCGGCCGAGGTCGACCAGCTGGCCATGGGTGACGTCACCGACCTCTCCAACTTCATCGGTGCCGTCATCGACGAGCGCGCCTTCGCCAAGAACAAGGCCGCCATCGACCGCGCCAAGGAGGACCCGGCCTGCACGATCGTCGCGGGCGGCTCGTACGACGACTCGGTCGGCTACTTCGTGCGCCCGACCGTCGTCGAGTGCAGCGACCCGGAGAACGAGGTCTTCAGGACCGAGTACTTCGGTCCGTTCATCGCGGTGCACGTCTACGAGGACGGCGCGTACGACGAGATGCTGACCCAGATGGAGGCGGTGTCGGACTACGCCCTCACCGGAGCGGTGATCGCGGGCGACCGTGCGGCCGCCGCGTACACGGCGCAGAAGCTGCGCTACGCCGCCGGCAACTTCTACATCAACGACAAGTCGACCGGCGCCGTCGTCGGCCAGCAGCCCTTCGGCGGCGGTCGTGCGTCCGGCACGAACGACAAGGCCGGCGCCCCGCAGAACCTGATGCGCTGGACCCTGACCCGCGCCATCAAGGAGACGCTGGTCCCGCCGACCGACTACACGTACCCGCACATGGGCTGAGGCCCTCACCTACGGACGCCGGGCCCTCGGACCAGGGCCCGGCGTTCTGTCTTTTCTACCATTACCCCAGCTCAGAGCCGTGTGACCCAATGCACTGTCTCAGATAGTAGGAAGCCCAAGTAATTGTGGAGACAGATGCCCGGTCCTCGCTTAGTTTTGTAGGAGCCGAACGTCTCGCTCGATCCAGCGAATGGCGGTCGTGAGCCGGAGCCCGAAGGCAGGCAACCCCTGCGGCACCGCTCCCCGCCCCATCTGGGGGCACCTCCCACGCCCTTAAAGGCAGTGGGGGAGTCTCGTAACCCCTTTTCCGCACTCCGGGATTTCGAAGGAGTCGATCCCCCATGGCCGAGACGACCGTCCGCCGCCGAGTCCGTCACCTCTCCCGTACGACGAGCGAGTCCGACCGCAAGCAGGCCGCCGCCGCGCTCCAGCGCGCCCTCGACCGCAGGGACAACGGCGGATCCACGGGCCACTGAGCCCTGACCAGCCGCACCACCACAAGGATCAGCCGCACCACCACAAGCCGGGAGCCGCACCCGCACGGGGTGCGGCGCGGGCCGGGTCTCAGGCTCAGGCTCCGCGCCGCACCTCGAAGTGGTCGATCCGCGCCCCGTTCTGCGCGAGCGCCGACACCTTCAGCCGGGCCGCCGCGCCGGTCTCCGCCTCCACCGAGAGGAACGAGAAGCCGGTGTAGCGCACCCGCGACCACTCCACGGTCTCCGAGTCCTTGTCCCGCGACTCCGTCCAGGAGTACGACTTCACCGGCTCGCGGTCCGTCTCCGCCCGGCCCTCGTAGCTGTCCGCGACCCCGTCCGGGAACCCGTACAGCGTCTTGCCCGCGCCGCCCGCCGTCACGTACACGATCCCGTCCCGCGTCGGATCGGTCGACGCCCCTACCGGCACCGCCCGGCCCACCTCGCCGTCCTTGATGGCGTCGGTGCGCTCGTACACATGGTTGTGGCCGTTGATCACCAGGTCCACCTGGTGCCGGGTGAACAGGGGCAGCCAGGCGTCGCGCAGGCCGCCGTCCGAGGCGTGTGTGGACGTCGAGTACATGCAGTGGTGGAAGAAGACCACGATGAAGTCCACGGAACCGGACGCCCGCAGCTCGTCCAGGCGCTTGTCCAGCCACGCCGTCTGCCTGCCGTCCGTGTAGCCCCTGTTGGCGGGGATCTCGTACGACACGTCGTTCGCGTCCAGGGACACGACGCCGACGTTGCCGTACACGAACGAGTAGACGCCCGGCGCCCCGCGTGGGTCGAAGCCGTTGTCCGGCAGTGTCCAGCGGGCGAGTTGGCCGCCGTAGCCGTCCGGTGAGTACCAGGCCTCCATGTCGTGGTTGCCGTACGAGACCATCCACGGCACCGACTTGGCGACCGACTCGGTCTGCGCGAGGAACTGGTCCCACACGCGGGCGTCGTAGGTGTCGTCCTCCTTGCCGTGGCCGGTCGTGTCGGCATAGCAGATGTCGCCCGCGTGGAGGTGGAAGGCGGGGTTCCGGCCCAGGATCACCTGGTCGTTGGCGAGTGCGTCGTAGCTGACGCCCTGGTCGCCGAAGGCGGTGAAGGTGAAGGACTCCGCGCGCGCCGGTGCCGTACGGAAGATGCCGAGCGTCTCCAGGCGTTCGGCGGGGTCGAAGCCCTCGTGGCCCACGCCGTAGTAGTACGTCGTGCCGGGCCGGAGGCCGTCGAGGGCCGCGTGCAAGTAGTACTGGTCGACCGCCGGGAGCTTCTTCGACAGGGACGGGGTGTGCAGGTCCCGCACCTCCGCCTCGATCCGGCGGCTCAGGTCCCAGGGCTTCAACCCGACCCGGACGTACGGCTTGCGGATGGCGAACGGCACCTGCCAGGAGATCCGCATCTGCGTCTTCGGGTCGGCGCCGAAGGCGAGTCGGCGGCCGAACGGGGCGACGACGGCACCGTCGACCTGAGCGGTGGCCGGGGCCGGAGCGGGCGTCCGACGCCGGGTGGGCGTCTCGGAATCCGTGCAGCCGGCCGTCAGCAGCCCGCTCGCCACCGCGCCCGCCGTCACCAGGGCGCGGCGCCGCGACAGCTTCGTACGCAGGTACTCGTGCTGCTCCGGCATGCTCAGCCGGCGCGCGAGCGGCTCCGGGATGCCGACGTTCGGGGTGTCCATGAGTAGGGAACTTCCCAGCAGTCCCCAACTCCCCGCAAACATACGGGTGAACGCCAGTCAACGGATGAGGGCCGGAGTGACCCGTACGCGTCCACATCACGGACACCCCGTGTCATCCCATGGGACAAGGAGTACGGTGCCGTCATGTCTCGCAGCATCAATCTCGCAGTGATCCCCGGGGACGGTATCGGCCAGGAAGTCGTGGCCCAGGGTCTCAAGGTCCTCTCCGCCGTCCTTCCGCAGGATGTGAAGCTGGAGACCAAGGAGTACGACTTCGGCGCCCAGCGTTACCACGCCACCGGTGAGACCCTCACCGACGCCGACCTCGCCGCCCTCAAGCAGCACGACGCGATCCTGCTCGGCGCGATCGGCGACCCGAGCGTTCCTTCCGGCGTCCTGGAGCGCGGCTTCCTGCTCAAGCTCCGCTTCGCCTTCGACCACCACGTCAACCTGCGCCCGAGCAAGCTGCTCCCCGGTGTCGCCACCCCGCTCGCCGGTGAGCCGCAGATCGACTTCGTCGTGGTCCGCGAGGGCACCGAGGGCCCGTACACCGGCAACGGCGGCACCATCAGGAAGGGCACCGAGCACGAGGTCGCCACCGAGGTCTCCGTGAACACGGCCTTCGGCGTCGAGCGCGTGGTCCGCGACGCCTTCGCCCGCGCCCAGGCCCGCCCGCGCAAGAAGCTGGCACTGATCCACAAGAACAACGTGCTGACCTTCGCGGGTCACCTGTGGACGAACATCTTCAACAAGGTGGCCGAGGAGTTCCCCGAGGTCACCACCGAGTACATGCACGTGGACGCGGCGACCATCTACCTGGTCACGCAGCCCGAGCGCTTCGACGTGATCGTCACCGACAACCTCTTCGGCGACATCGTCACCGACCTCGCCGCGGCCGTCTCCGGCGGCATCGGCGTCGCCGCGAGCGGGAACATCAACCCCTCCGGTGAGTTCCCGTCCATGTTCGAGCCCGTGCACGGCTCGGCCCCGGACATCGCCGGCCAGGGCAAGGCCGACCCCTCCGCCACGGTCCTGTCCGTCGCCCTCCTGCTGCGCCACCTCGGCTACGACGCCGAGGCCGCCCGCATCGAGGAGGCCGTCTCCGCCGACCTCGCGGAGCGCGTGGGCAAGCCGGCCCGCAGCACCGACGAGATCGGTGACGCGCTCACCGTACGAGTAGCCGGCTGACCCCGCCGCCACTCGCTCCTCAGTAGCAGTAGCCGCCGGGTCGCATTCGCACCCGGCGGCTTTTCGTATGCGGCGCCGGGTGCCACCATCATCCCCTGGGTCGCATTCACGCCGTTTTCGGCCACGGTCTTCCGCACGCGATAATCGAACGCGGAGCCGCGGTATGAGGGAATGCTCGGACGTCCTAACACTGGCCACTGGCAGTACGGATGTGAGCGCGGCCCGTCACACACAACCGGTGAAGGACAAACCACTCATGACGACGCCCACGATCGAGCTCAAGCCCTCGGCCTCGCCACTCTCCGACGCGGAGCGCGAGGCGATTCTGGCCAACCCCGGCTTCGGCCGCCACTTCACCGACCACATGGTGACGATCAAGTGGACGGAGGGGCGCGGCTGGCACGACGGCGAGCTCGTCCCGTACGGCCCCCTCTCCCTCGACCCGGCGAACATGACCCTGCACTACGCGCAGGAGATCTTCGAGGGCCTCAAGGCGTACCGCCGCCCCGACGGCTCGGTGGCCACCTTCCGCCCGGAGATGAACGCCCGGCGCTTCCAGCGGTCCGCCCAGCGCCTGGCGATGCCCGAGCTGCCGGTCGAGACCTTCGTCGAGGCCTGCGACGTCCTGGTCCGGCAGGACAAGGCGTGGGTGCCCGCGCACGGCGGCGAGGAGTCCCTCTATCTGCGCCCCTTCATGATCGCCACCGAGGTCGGCCTGGGCGTCAAGCCCGCGAGCGAGTACCTCTTCCTGGTCATCGCGTCCCCCGCGGGCGCCTACTTCGCGGGCGGCGTCAAGCCGGTCTCCATCTGGCTCTCCGAGGACCACGTCCGCGCCGTCCCCGGCGGCATGGGCGACGCCAAGACCGGCGGCAACTACGCGGCCTCCCTGCTCGCCCAGGCCGAGGCCGCCGCCGAGGGCTGCGACCAGGTCTGCTACCTCGACGCGGTCGAGCACAAGTGGATCGAGGAACTCGGCGGCATGAACCTGTACTTCGTGTACGGGGACCGCATCGTCACCCCGTCGCTCACCGGCACGATCCTGGAGGGCGTCACCCGGGACTCCCTGCTCACGGTGGCCCGCGACCTCGGCCACACCGCGGAGGAGGGCCGCGTCTCCATAGACCAGTGGCAGACCGACGCCGAGAACGGCACCCTGACCGAGGTCTTCGCCTGCGGCACGGCCGCGGTCATCACCCCGGTCGGCACGGTCAAGCGCACGGACGCCGAGTGGCAGCAGTCGGGGGGCGAGCCGGGACCGGTCACGCTGAAGCTCCGTGAGGCCCTGCTGGACATCCAGCGCGGCACGGCCGAGGACAGGCACGGGTGGATGCACGAGCTGGGCTGACACCGAGCCGAGCGGTGTCACGTCCGAGAGCGGGACGTCTTCGTACGCCACCTCCCGTGATCGGTTCCTCACGCGGAGCTGCCCGCATCCTGAGACGCCCATGAGCGCGGGGGCGGTCTGTGCCAGACTGCCCCCGTGCTCTCGTTCGCCATGATTATTGGCAGCAGGCGCGCCGGTCCGCAGTGACCGCCACGTACGACCAGGTACGGGCGGACACCGTCGTCCTCGACCCGCGCGCAGACCTCTCGCACCCGCGAGGGGTTTTTCTTTTGCCCGGACCACCACACACCGGGAAAGAAGCGCGAGGGACCATGGGGGGACGGTGGAGCCGGTCATTCCGGTAGACCGAGATCCAACATCAGGAGCCTTCAGACCATGACCGAGACCGAAACCAGCGAGCTCGACGACCGCTTCCACGTCTTCGACACCACCCTGCGCGACGGTGCCCAGCGCGAGGGCATCAACCTCACTGTCGCGGACAAGCTGGCCATCGCACGGCACCTGGACGACTTCGGCGTGGGCTTCATCGAAGGCGGCTGGCCCGGCGCGAACCCGCGGGACACCGAGTTCTTCGCCCGTGCCCAGCAGGAGATCGACTTCAAACACGCCCAGCTGGTCGCCTTCGGCGCGACCCGCCGCGCGGGCGGCAAGGCCAGTGAGGACCCGCAGGTCAAGGCGCTCCTCGACGCCGGCGCCCCGGTGATCACCCTGGTCGCCAAGTCCCACGACCGCCATGTGGAACTGGCCCTGCGCACGACGCTGGACGAGAACCTGGAGATGGTTCGCGACACGGTCTCCTTCCTGCGGGAGCAGGGCCGCCGGGTCTTCGTCGACTGCGAGCACTTCTTCGACGGCTACCGCGCGAACCCCGAGTACGCGAAGGCGGTCGTACGGGCGGCCTCGGAGGCCGGCGCCGACGTGGTCGTCCTCTGCGACACCAACGGCGGCATGCTGCCCGCCCAGGTCCAGGCCGTCGTGGCCACGGTGCTCGCCGACACGGGCGCCCGGCTCGGCATCCACGCCCAGGACGACACGGGCTGCGCGGTCGCGAACACACTGGCCGCCGTCGACGCGGGCGCGACCCACGTCCAGTGCACGGCCAACGGCTACGGCGAGCGCGTCGGCAACTCCAACCTGTTCCCGGTCGTCGCCGCCCTGGAGCTCAAGTACGGCAAGAAGGTCCTCCCCGAGGGCCGGCTGAGCGAGATGACGCGGATCTCGCACGCCATCGCCGAGGTCGTCAACCTCACTCCGTCCACGCATCAGCCGTACGTCGGTGTCTCGGCCTTCGCGCACAAGGCCGGCCTGCACGCCTCCGCCATCAAGGTCGACCCGGACCTCTACCAGCACATCGACCCCGAGCAGGTCGGCAACACCATGCGGATGCTGGTCTCCGACATGGCGGGCCGGGCGTCGGTGGAGCTCAAGGGCAAGGAGCTGGGCATCGACCTGGGCGGCGACCGGGAGCTGGTCGGCCGGGTCGTGGAACGGGTGAAGGAGCGTGAGCTCAAGGGCTACACGTACGAGGCGGCCGACGCGTCCTTCGAACTGCTGCTCCGCGAGGAGGTCGAGGGCAAGCCCCTGCGCTACTTCCGCGTCGAGTCCTGGCGCGCCATCGTCGAGGACCGCCCCGACGGCAGCCACGCCAACGAGGCCACCGTCAAGCTCTGGGCCAAGAGCGAGCGCATCGTCGCCACCGCCGAGGGCAACGGCCCGGTCAACGCCCTCGACCTGGCCCTGAGGGTCGGCCTGGAGAAGATCTACCCGCAGCTCGCCAAGCTGGACCTCGTCGACTACAAGGTCCGCATCCTGGAGGGCAAGCACGGCACCCAGTCCACCACCCGTGTCCTGATCACCACGAGCGACGGAGACGGAGAGTGGTCCACCGTCGGCGTCGCCGACAACGTCATCGCCGCCTCGTGGCAGGCCCTGGAGGACGCGTACACGTACGGGCTGCTGCGAGCGGGGGTCGACCCGGCGGAGTAGCGCCGACGGCTCGGCTCATCGACTGGGGGCGCCCCGCCGGGGAGTGTCGGGGCGCCCCGCCGGTGCGGCGTCGGTGCTTCCCGTTGCCCCGAAAAGCGTCTTGACGGTCCAGGGCGGCCTGAGTTCACTCGCGCATGAGCCATGTCTCCAGAGGACGACGAGAGTTAAGCGCCATGTGATTCCTGAGCCGACTGGAGGGACATCCATGCGAAAAACCGCTCTGTTCGTCTCCGCCGCCCTGGCCCTGGCTATGTCGTCCCCCTTCACCCCCGCCCCCGCACAGGCCGCCGCCGAGCCACCCCAGCCACGGATCGCCACCGACGCCACCGTGTACCACGTCGCCGAGGGCGGCACGGCCCACGTACGGCTCACCGTCACCGGCGGCCCGCTCTCCGCCCCGGTCACCGTCGCATACGAGACGACGACCACCGGGACCGCCTCCCCGCGCGACCACACCCCCGTCAAGGGCACCCTGACCTTCCCGCCGGGCACCCCCTCCGGCACCTCGCACACCATCGACGTACACACCCTCCAGGACGACTCCGCCGAAACCGCCGAGTCGATCCCGCTGAAGCTGAAGGTGACCGGTGCCAAGGCGCCGACGGCGACCCCCGAAGTGATCGTCGCCGCCCACGGCCTGCCGTACCTGAACCCCGAGCTGCCCGTGCCGGAGCGCGTCGCGGACCTCGTGAGCCGCATGACCCTGGAGGAGAAGGCCGGCCAGATGACCCAGGCCGAGCGCGGCGCACTCACCGCACCGGGCGACATCACGACGTACGCCCTCGGCTCCCTCCTCTCCGGCGGCGGCTCGACCCCGGCCTCGAACACGCCTGCGGGCTGGGCCGAGATGACCAACGGCTTCCAACGGCAGGCCCTGGCAACGCGGTTGCAGATCCCCCTGATCTACGGCGTGGACGCGGTCCACGGCCACAACAACCTCGCCGACGCCACGATCACCCCGCACAACATCGGCCTGGGAGCGTCCAGGGACCCCCAACTCGCCTACAAAATCGGTGAGTTGACGGCCGTCGAGACCCGCGCCACCGGCATCCCCTGGAACTTCTCCCCCTGCCTGTGCGTGACCCGCGACGACCGCTGGGGCCGGGCGTACGAGGCCTTCGGCGAGGACCCGGCGCTCGTCGAGTCCATGGAGACGATCATCGAGGGCCTCCAAGGCGCCCCCGACGGACGGGACTTGGCCCGCAACGACAAGGTGCTCGCCACCGCCAAACACTTCGTCGGCGACGGCGGAACCGAGTACGGCTCGTCCACGACCGGCACGTACACCATCGACCAGGGCGTCACCAAGGTCACCCGGCAGGAGCTGGAGGCGGTGCACCTCGCGCCGTACCAGGACGCCGTGGACCGGGGCGTCGGCTCGGTCATGCCGTCCTTCTCCTCCCTCGACATCCTCGGCGACGGCAAGGGCGCGGTGAAGATGCACGCCCGCGCCGACATGATCAACGGGGTCCTGAAGGACCGTATGGGCTTCGACGGCTTCGTCATCAGCGACTGGCAGGCCATCGACCAGATCCCCGGCGACTACGCGTCCGACGTCCGCACGTCCATCAACGCGGGCCTCGACATGATCATGGTCCCGTACGCCTACCAGGACTTCCACCGGACCCTCGTCGCCGAGGTGAGGGCGGGCCGCGTCAGCGAGCAGCGGATCGACGACGCCGTGTCGCGCATCCTCACCCAGAAGATCAAGCTCGGCCTCTTCGAGAACCCGTACGCCGACACGGGCAACGCCCCGAAGATCGGCTCCCCCGAACACCGGGCCGTGGCACGCGAGGCGGCCGCCAAGTCGCAGGTGCTGCTGAAGAACGCGGGCGGCGTACTGCCCCTGAAGACCTCGCAGAAGGTGTACGTCGCGGGCTCGAACGCCGACGACCTCGGCAACCAGACCGGCGGCTGGACCATCACCTGGCAGGGCTCGTCCGGTGACATCACCGAGGGGACGACGATCCTTCAGGCCATGCGCAAGAACTCCGCGCAGCTCACGTACTCCAAGAACGCGTCGGCGCCCACGGCCGGGCACGACGTGGGTGTCGTGGTCGTCGGCGAGACCCCGTACGCCGAGGGCATCGGCGACGTCGGCAACGGCCACGACCTGCTGCTGAGCGCGGCGGACCGGGCAGCCGTGGACAAGGTCTGCGGAGCCATGAAGTGCGCGGTGCTGATCGTCTCCGGGCGTCCGCAGCTCATCGGCGACCAGCTCGGCGCCATGGACGCGCTCGTCGCCTCCTGGCTGCCGGGCACCGAGGGCGACGGCGTGGCCGACGTGCTCTACGGCAAGCGCCCCTTCACCGGCCGGCTCCCCGTCACCTGGCCGAAGTCCCTGGCCCAGATCCCGATCAACGTCGGCGACACGTCGTACGACCCGCAGTTCCCGTACGGCTGGGGGCTGACGACGCTGACGGAGGCGCCGAAGGGCGGTGCGGAGGCGTTCACGAGCAAGGCGGTCGGAACGGACAAGGCGGCCGGACGCGCCGTCGTGACCATGGCCAGGCTGCTGGTGCAGCAGAAGGCCGGCCAGAAGATCACGGAGGCGGTGGCGAAGCCGTTCGCGGAGGCCGATCACCTGTCGCTCACGGGCCGGTACGGCGCGGCGCTGGCGAAGCTGTGGGAGGCGTACCGGGCGGCGTGACCCGTCCCCGGTGGGGAGCCCGGAGGCCGATTCCGCGGAAGCCCGGGCTCCCCACCAGGCAGATCGTCCGTTTCGTCCCCGGGCGAGGTAGCTTCGAAGGTATGAAGGCTGCACTGGTGCGTGGTCTGGTTCGCCTGCTGCTCCTGCCGTTCGTCGCGGCACTGGCGGTGCTGTCGGTCGGTGTGCCCGGCGCGCACGCGGCCACCGACGTCTCCAAGGTCGCCGAGGCCCTGCGGGAGAGTCCCGTCTACGTCGATCCGGCCGCCTCCGCCCACCTGTCCTCGGCGGACGCCGAAGCGCTCGCCGACAAGATCGAGGACGCGGACAAGCCGGTGTTCGTGGCGGTCCTGCCGGCGGACCAGCCGACCGAGGACCTCTTCGCGAACCTCCGCACCGAGACGGGCGTGACCGGCCTGTACGCCATCCGGCTCGGAGAACGCTTCAACGCGCAGGCCGACAGCGTCGTGCTGAGCGACCAAGCGGTGCGCAACCTGGTCACGGCCGTACAGGGCACGGGTGACGCCAAGGCCCAGCTGAACGACTTCGTCGACAGTGCCCTGCGCAACGTCGGCGGCTCGGCCCCGGCCGGCTGGAGCGAGGGCGACGGCGGCGTGGACGCCGGTGCCCTGGCCGTGGTGGGTGGCGTGCTGGCCGCGGGCGGCATGGGCGCGTACGCGCTGGTCCGCCGCAGCCGCCGTATGGAGGAAGAGGAGCGCCGCGAGGCACTGGAGAAGCTGCGGGTCGTGGTCGACGAGGACATCACCGCCTTCGGCGAGGAACTGGACCGCCTCGACTTCCACCCCGCCGAACCGGGCGCGGACGACGCGAAGCGCGCGGACTACGAGCGCGCCCTGGACGCGTACGACCAGGCCAAGTCCTTCATGGCGGCCGCCCAGCGCCCGGAGGAGGTCCGCGCGGTCACGCAGGCCCTGGACGACGGCCGCTTCTCGCTGGCGCTCCTGGCCGCCCGCCGCGAGGGCAAGCCGCTTCCGGAACGCCGCGCCCCCTGCTTCTTCGACCCCCGCCACGGCCTGTCGGTGGCCGACGTGATGTGGACGCCGCCCGGTGGCACGGAGCGCGATGTCCCGGTCTGCGCGGCCGACCGGGCCCGCCTTGCCGAGGGCCAGGACCCGATGGTGCGCGAGGTGGACACCGACTCCGGCCGCCGCCCGTACTGGGAGGCGGGCCCGGCCTACGGCCCCTGGGCCGGCGGCTACTTCGGCGGCGGCATCCTCCCCGGCCTCCTCATCGGCACGATGCTCGGCAACATGATGGCCACCTCGTCCTACGCGGCCGTCTATGGCGCCGGTTACGGCGACTTCGGCGCCGCGGGCTACGAGGGCGGCGACGTCTCGGGCGCGGACTTCGACACGGGCGACTTCGGCGGCGGCTTCGGCGGAGGGGACTTCGGAGGAGGGTTCGGGGGTGGCGGGGACTTTGGCGGGTTCTGAGATTCTGAGGTTCTGAGGCGATGGTTCGCGGGGGTGTCACGGGCCCGGCGCCTTTGCGGCACCGGGCCCGTGAAGGTGATCACAGCGACCGTGGCGGCCACTGCGCGCGCCGCGTGACCGGCGGCCGCCGCTCACGGGCGTAACGCTCACCGGCCGCATGCCACCAGGCGGGCGGAGAGGGAGAGGCGGGCCGCGAGGTCGGCTGATCGGGATGCAGCCCGAGCCGCCGCAGGGCAGGCGCCCCGACAGACACCGTGACCCACCCCCGCCAACGCCCGTCCGGGCCCGGCCCACACGCATGATCCAACCGGACCTCGTCCAGGACGAACGGCATCCAGTCGATCCCACGCTCCCGCAGTCAAGCGTGCAGGGCGGCAAGGGGGAGAGGCCCACCCGGAACGTTGTCGTACGAGGCGATGCCGATCCAGTCGGTCTGTGTCCGCTCGGGCTCAGCCGGTGACGCGCTCAAGGAACACGCTCCAGGTGGTGGGGGAGATGGTGAGCACGGGGCCGGTGGGGGCCTTGGTGTCGCGGATGTGGACGGCGGAGGGGTGGGTGGCGATCTCGACGCAGTTGCCCCCTTCACTGCCGCTGTAGCTGGACTTGCGCCAGGCGTGGGCGACTTCGAGGCAGTTGCCGCCCTCATTGCTGCGGTAGCTGGACTTGAACCACGCCAGGTCGTTGGAGGGAAGCTGCTGCCGTGCTGCGGTGTTCATGACTCTCCAAGCAGTCCGTTCAAGAGGCGCACGCTCTCGTCGGGAGAGAGGGCCTGTGACCGCAGCATTCCATACTTATGGAGATAGTCACTGACCTCGTCGGGATCATCGACGAGGAAGCTGGCGCGCTGCACTTCCAGGTAGACCAGCCGCTCGTGCTCGGGTGTCTCCAGCAGCACCATGGGGCCGTCGAGACCGCAGTGCGGCGTGCGGTCCATGGGCATGATCTGCATGCTCATGTGGATGGGTTCGGTGTACTCCAGGATCTGGCGGATCTGCTCCCGCATCACCTCAGGACCGCCGACCTGCCGTCGCAGGATGCTCTCCTCCAGGACGAAGTGGCCCACAGGAGGCCGATCTCGCTGCCAGATCAACTGTCGTTCCATACGAGCGTTCACCCACTGCTCGGCCGTCTCGCTCCCGAGCGCCGGATACCGATAGCCGAAGACGGCACGGCAGTACTCCTTGGTTTGTAGCAGCCCCGGCACCACCTGAGCCTCGTACGAAAGGAAGCTGACCGCCTCCTGCTCGTGATCCACCAGCCCCTGCGCGAACTGCACGATCCGCTCCCGCACGGGCAGCTTGGCCACCAGCACAGCCAACGCCCCACCCGTCCCCAACAGTTCATCGAACTGCTCCGCCCGATCCGGCTGAAGCGCCAGCCTCCCCTGCTCGATCGACCCCACCGTGTCCACGTGAATGCTCGCCAACTCGGCGAACTGCTCCTGCGTGAGGCGGGCTTGTTTCCGGTAGTGCGCCACGAGCGCCCCAACCGCCTGCCACGAACCGACCTTCTTTGGCTTCTTCACCGCGTGCATGGCTCTGCCTTTCCCCCGTTGCGTCCCGAAGTCCTCGTAGTGGACTCGTAGCAATCAGAACTACGACGTCACTCACTGCCCCACTCTAGTGACTCCCTGTGACAGTCGCCCCATGAACGCACAACCCCAACTCCTCCACACCCGCGAGGCGTTCTACCGTCGCGACCGCCGATCGGTCCGCCTGGCCCGCGAGTTCACCCGCGAGACCCTGACCGACTGGGCGGTGGCCGAGCGCGGCGACGAGGTACTGCTCTGCGTCAGCGAACTGACCACCAACGCACTCCTCCACGGCGTATCGCCGGGCCGCGGCTTCCGCCTTCAACTTGCCTTGGACTCCGCCGGGTTGCTGCGGGTCGAGGTCCACGACAGCGGTGGCGGTCCCGAGGACGTCCGTACGCCGGAGTCGTCGGCCGAGGCGGAGGGCGGGCGGGGGCTGCTGCTCGTGGCCGCGCTGGCGGACAAGTGGGGAGTGAGGGAGCGGGAGCCCGGGAAGGTGGTGTGGTGCGAGTTCGCGGTAACAGCGTTCCCGTGTCCGACTGCCTGAGGGCTCGTTAAGGGATGCGTACTTCCGGGAAGCGTACTTCCCTAAGCGATTCTTCTGGAGACGTGATGGCTCGCACTCGCGCTCACCTGCCCAAACCCCCCGACATGTTCGCCCGTGACTGGGAATGGAGCGAGCTGACCGCCTTCGCCACCGACGACGGCCCCGAGGCGACCATGGCCGTCGTCTCGGGGCGGCGACGGCAGGGCAAGTCGTTCCTTCTCGACTCGCTGACCAGGGCTGCCGGAGGCTTCTACTTTTGCGCATACGAGGCCACTGAGGCCGAGTCGCTGCGCCGCTTCGGCGAGGAGCTGGGCCAGCACAGCGGGAGCATCGCTCCCATGCGGTTCGACCGTTGGGAGGAGGCGATCGACGCTCTGCTGGCCCTTGGCAAGGACCGGCCCGTCCCAGTCGTCATCGACGAGTTCCCGTATCTCGCCAGAGCGACCCCTTCGCTGCCTTCCATCGTGCAGGTCGCGTACGGCCCTCGACGCCCGGAGCGGCTCGAATCGCGAACTCGCCTGCTGCTGTGCGGCAGTTCGCTCTCGTTCATGGGCAAGCTGCTCAGCGGCACCTCGCCCCTGCGGGGACGCGCCGGACTCGAACTCATCGTGCAGCCATGGGACTTCCGCCAGGCCGCGGCCTTCTGGGGCATCGACGACCTGCGGCTCGCACTGCTCGTGCACAGCGTGGTGGGCGGAACGCCCGCGTACAGGAGGGAGTTCGTACGTGATGACGTACCCGCCGACCTCGCCGACTTCGACGCCTGGGTCTGCCGTACTGCTCTGTCCCCGCGCTCGCCGCTGTACCGAGAAGCACGCTACCTCCTCGCGGACGAGTCCGACCTCCGGGACCGCGCCCTGTACCACTCCGTGCTCGCGGCGCTGGCCTCCGGCAACGCCACGGCGGGGCGGATCGCGGGCTGCCTGGAGCGGCCCACCAGTGACATCACCCATCCCCTCACGGTCCTTCAGGACTGCGGACTCGTACGCCGGGAGACGGATGCCTTCCGCAGGAACCGCAGTGTCTACCGAGTGGGCGAACCGCTGATCGCCTTTGACCACGCCATCTCCCGGCCCAAACTGCCCCTGCTCGACCGGGGCATGGCCGAACAGGTCTGGGGGGTCTCCCGTGCCTGTTTCCTCTCCGCCGTCGTGGGGCCGCACTTCGAGCAGGTCTGTCGTGAGTGGGTGGTTCACTTCGCGGCACCGGACACCTTCGGCGGCATGCCGATCGACGTCTCGTACGGCACGGTCCCCGACCCCGCGGCGCACACGAGCCACGAGATCGACGTGGTGGTACGGGGAGCGGCGGGCCAGGACAACGGGGTTCTGCTCTCCCTGGGCGAGGCCAAATGGGACCAGGTGATGGGCATCGGCCATCTCGAACGGCTCCGCCATGTCGAGGAGTTGCTCACCGGGCGCGGGGTCGACACGTCGGCTTCACGGTTGGCCTGCTACAGCGGGGCGGGGTTCACGGGCGAGTTGAGGGCGGCGGAAGAGAGGGGGGAAGTGGTGCTGGTGGATCTCGCTCGGTTGTACGCAGGCGAGTGAACGCCGGGGCACACTGGACGCCGTGATCGACATAACCGCAGACCTCGTACACACCCTGGTTTCCGGGCAGTTCCCCGAGTGGAGCGATCTTCCGGTCGAGCCGGTGGCGCGGCAGGGATGGGACAACCGGACGTTCAGGCTCGGCGAACGGCTGGCCGTGCGACTGCCCAGCGCGGAGGGCTATGTGGCCGCCGTGGAGAAGGAGGACCGCTGTCTGCCCGTGCTGGCCGGGCATCTGCCGTTGCCCGTGCCGGAGCCGGTCGCTGTCGGGCGGCCGGGGGCGGGTTATCCGTTTCCGTGGTCGGTACGGCGCTGGCTGCCGGGGGACACGGTCGAGGCCGCGAGGGACATGGATCGCGCCCGACTCGCCCGTGATCTCGGAGGGTTCCTGACCGCGCTCCGTCAGGCCCCGACCCCGGACGGGTCGGCCGCCGGTCGCCACTCCTACTTCCGGGGCTGTCACCCCAGCGTCTACGGCGATCAGGTCGAAGCCGCCCTCGACCGACTCAAGGATGTCGTCGACGTCGCCGCCTGCCAGGCCGTCTGGGCGGACGCGCTGACCACTGCCTGGCCGTATGAGCCGACCTGGTTCCATGGCGACGTGGCCGTCGGCAACCTGCTTGCCACCGACGGGGCCTTGTCCGCCGTCATCGACTTCGGCACGTCCGGTGTCGGTGACCCGGCCTGTGACCTCGTCATCGCCTGGAACTACTTCGTCGGCGACGAGCGCATGGCCTTCCGCGAGGCTGTCGGCCTGCCCGACGACGCCTGGCGGCGAGCGCGCGGGTGGGCACTGTGGAAGGCGCTGGTGACCACAGCCGGGCTGTCCAGCCCCGACCCCGAGGGGTTCCAGGGCCGGGTGCTTGTGGAGGTGCTGGAGGATTCGGTCGTCGATTGAGCCGGTGGGTCGATTGGGCGGCTGTCGATCGAACTGGTATCTGTCCGGCCTGCGTCTCTTCGCTAGGTCAGGTTCTGGCCTATATCCCTCCTACCGTGGCTTCATGACCGCTCCCGACGCCACGGAAATCCGGGCATTCGACGACACCGCCCAACTCGACGCCTGGCTCGCCGCCCACCCCGCCCCGCACCCCGGCCTCTGGGTGAAGGTGGCCAAGAAGGGCGCGGGGGCGGCCTCGGTCAGTGCGGGGGACGTCAACGACGTGGGGCTCTGCCACGGCTGGATCACCGGGCACCGGCGGCGGCTCGACGAGTCGTACTTCCTGCAGCGGATCACACCGCGCAGGCCGGGCAGCGACTGGTCGATGGTGAATGTGCGGCGCGTCGAGGAGCTCGCCGCGGCCGGGCGGATGAGGGCCGGTGGGCTCGCCGAGGTGGCGGCGGCGAAGGAGGACGGGCGGTGGGCCGTGGCGTACGAGTCGCAGAAGAACGCCACGGTGCCGGAGGATCTGGCGGCGGCGCTGGAGCGGAGTCCGCGCGCCCGGCGGGCCTTCAAGGGGCTCGGGAAGACCGGCCAATACCTGGTGATCCTGGGGCTGTTGAAGGCCCGGAACCCCGAGACCCGGGCCGCCCGGCTGACGGCGGCCGTCGTGAAGCTGGAGGCGGCGGCACACGGCTGAGCGCCCGCCCTCCGCCAAGGGGGAGTGGAAGGGGGCGGGCGCGCTCAGGGGCTCAGGGGGCTACGCGAGGCCGTCTCTCACGGTGTGTTCCCCCGCTGCTCGCCGGAGGTTCACGCGTTCTTGATCGCCGAGATGTCGAAGTTCAGCTTGATCTTGTCGGAGACGAGGACGCCACCGGTCTCCAGGGCCGCGTTCCAGGTGAGGCCCCACTCGGAGCGCAGGATCTCCGCCTTGCCCTCGAAGCCGACGCGCTCGTTGCCGAAGGGGTCCTTGGCGGAGCCGTTGAACTCCAGGTCGATGGTCAGGGGCTTGGTGGTGCCGAGGATGCTGAGGTCACCGGTGATGCGGTAGTCGTCGCCGCCCAGGGCCTCGGCCTTGGTGGAGCGGAACGTCATCGTCGGGAACTCCTCCGTCTTGAAGAAGTCCGCGCCCTTGAGGTGGCCGTCACGGTCGGCGGAACCGGTGTCGATGCTGTCCATCTTGACGTCGATCGTGGCCGTGGACTTCGACGGGTCGGTGCCGTCCAGGTGCAGCGAGCCGGTGAAGTCGAGGAAGCCGCCCTTGACGTTGGTCACCATGGCGTGGCGGGCCACGAAGCCCAGCGTGGAGTGGGACGGGTCGATGGTGTAGTCGCCGGTCAGCGCGGCGAGGTCGGGGTTCACCGCGGCGGGGGCGGTCTCGGTGGTGGTCTTGCGGCCGAAGATGCCCATGACGTGCTCCTTGGGGACGGGCCACGGGTTCCTTCGGAAGCCGTGGCGGGAGTTCTTGAAATTTTGAACAACCCAACGCGGCCCACCGTAGACCCATTCCGTTCAACATTCAACATCATCGCACCGATGTGTCGCCGGACACCGCTACGCTCTCCGGGGGGCGCGGCCCCGTCCTGACCCACTTGTGCAACCCCTACAAGCCCCATGTCCCCTGAGCAGTCGGAACGCCTGCATGCCGGGGCGGTTCTGTTCAGGGGTACCAGGAAAACGCGCCGGAGACTGTACGGAGTCGACGGCCCGCTTTTCTTGGTGAGTTTCGTAAGGTCGCTACATGACCGTTTTGGACGAGACGCCGGGCGAGCCCACCGACGCGCGGGGGCGGGTGGCGGAGCTGCACGAGATCCGTGCGCAGGTGCTGGCCGGCCCCAGTGAGAAGGCGACCGCCGCCCAGCATGCCAAGGGCAAGCTGACTGCCCGCGAGCGGATCGATCTGCTCCTCGACGCGGGCTCGTTCAGCGAGGTCGAGCAGCTGCGTCGGCACCGCGCCACCGGCTTCGGCCTGGAGGCGAAGAAGCCCTACACCGACGGCGTGATCACCGGCTGGGGCACCGTGGAGGGCCGTGCGGTCTTCGTCTACGCCCATGACTTCCGCATCTTCGGCGGCGCCCTCGGCGAGGCCCACGCCACGAAGATCCACAAGATCATGGACATGGCCATCGCGGCCGGTGCCCCCCTGGTCTCCCTGAACGACGGCGCCGGCGCCCGCATCCAGGAAGGCGTCAGCGCGCTGGCCGGCTACGGCGGCATCTTCCAGCGCAACACCAAGGCCTCCGGCGTCATCCCGCAGATCAGCGTCATGCTCGGCCCGTGCGCGGGCGGCGCCGCCTACAGCCCCGCGCTGACGGACTTCGTGTTCATGGTCCGCGAGACCTCGCAGATGTTCATCACCGGCCCGGACGTGGTCAAGGCGGTCACCGGCGAGGAGATCACCCAGAACGGCCTGGGCGGCGCCGACGTACACGCCGAGACGAGCGGCGTCAGCCACTTCGCGTACGACGACGAGGAGACCTGCCTCGCCGAGGTGCGCTACCTGCTGTCGATGCTGCCGCAGAACAACCGGGAGAACCCGCCGCGCGCGGAGTCCTCCGACCCGGCCGACCGCCGTAGCGACGTCCTGCTGGACCTGGTCCCGGCCGACGGCAACCGGCCGTACGACATGGCCAAGGTCATCGAGGAACTCGTCGACGACGGCGACTACTTGGAGGTCCACGAGCGCTGGGCCCGCAACATCATCTGCGCCCTGGCCCGCCTGGACGGCCAGGTCGTGGGCATCGTCGCCAACCAGCCCCAGAGCCTGGCCGGGGTCCTGGACATCGAGGCGTCGGAAAAAGCTGCACGCTTTGTCCAGATGTGCGACGCTTTCAACATCCCGATCGTCACACTGCTGGACGTCCCCGGGTTCCTTCCGGGTGTCGACCAGGAGCACGGCGGGATCATCCGGCACGGAGCCAAGTTGCTGTACGCGTACTGCAACGCGACCGTTCCGCGGATCTCACTGATCCTGCGCAAGGCGTACGGAGGTGCCTACATCGTGATGGACAGCCAGTCCATCGGCGCCGACCTCACCTACGCCTGGCCGACGAACGAGATCGCCGTGATGGGCGCCGAGGGTGCCGCCAACGTCATCTTCCGCCGGCAGATCGCCGAGGCCGAGGACCCCGAGGCCATGCGGGTGCGGATGGTCAAGGAGTACAAGGCCGAGCTGATGCACCCGTACTACGCGGCCGAACGCGGCCTGGTGGACGACGTGATCGACCCCGCCGAGACCCGCGAGATCCTCATCCGCGCGCTGGCCATGCTCCACACCAAGCACGCGGACCTGCCCTCCCGCAAGCACGGCAACCCGCCGCAGTAACCCAGCGGATTCCTCGCGGTACCCCTGCGGAAACCTCTTCCACGGAGACTGACACCCATGAACCTGCCTGACATCCGCGTCGAGAAGGGCCACGCCGAGCCCGAGGAAGTCGCCGCCCTCACGGCCATCCTCCTGGCCCGCGCGGCCTCCACCCCGTCGACTCCGGCCCACCGCGGCCGCGCCCGGGCCGGCTGGCGGCGCCTGGAGCGCGAGCCGGGCTTCCGGGCGCCGCACAGCTGGCGCTGAGGCTTCGAGCGCGTACACGGCCCCGCTCTCCCTTTGGGGACGCTGTTGGCGAAGTCCGGGCTGTGGCGTGGGCGGACCGACGAGTGGACCATGTGTGGCGGTGCCCGACTCGGAAGCGTGAACACTTCGGCCCGAAGTGTTCACGCTTCCGCGACAGCCCCCACCCGCACTGGATTCGCCAACAGCATCCCTTTGGGGAGGGCGGGGCCGTGGCGTGAGGTTCAGCAATGGACGACCGGCGTTCCCGCTCTCGCCGCCTGCCTCCCAGCCACAACTGTGCAGCAGGCAACGACAAAAGGGGCCCTCTCCAGCCGGAGAGGGCCCCTTTTGTCGGCAGTCACCTACCGTAGCCGCGCCATCAGCGCGTGCTCCACCAGCGTGATCAGCGTCGACTTCGCGTCGGCCCGATGCCGTGCGTCCGTCGTGATGATCGGGGTGTCCGGGCCGATCTGGAGGGCCTCGCGGACCTCGTCGGGGTTGTACGGCTGCTGGCCGTCGAAGCCGTTCAACGCGATGACGAAGGGCAGGCCGCTGTTCTCGAAGTAGTCGACGGCCGGGAAGCAGTCCGCCAAACGACGGGTGTCGACCAATACCACCGCGCCGATGGCGCCGCGGACCAGGTCGTCCCACATGAACCAGAAGCGGTCCTGGCCGGGGGTGCCGAACAGGTACAGGATCAGGTCCTGGTCCAGCGTGATGCGGCCGAAGTCCATGGCGACGGTGGTCGTCGTCTTGTCTCCGGTGTGGGTGAGGTCGTCGATGCCCGCGGATGCGGACGTCATGACGGCCTCGGTGCGCAGCGGGTTGATCTCCGAGACGGCGCCGACGAACGTGGTCTTGCCCACGCCGAAGCCGCCTGCCACCACGATCTTCGCGGACGTGGTGGAGCGGGAAGGCCCTCCGCTAGAGCTTGCGAAGTCCACTGAGCACCCTTTCGAGCAGTGTCACGTCTGGCTGGCCACCGGCGTTCTCGTCGCCGCCGGGCTGATGGATGGCGACCAGGCCCGCCTCCGCCAAGTCGGCGACGAGGATCCTGGCCACGCCGAGGGGGATGGTCAGAAGCGCCGAGATCTCGGCGACCGACTTGATCTCTCGGCAGAGGTTGCAGATCCGCTGATGCTCGGGCAGTTGGCCCTGCATCTGGTGCGGCTGCGCGGTGGTGTGCACCAGTGCCTCGATGGCGAGCTGGTACCGCGGCCTGGTGCGACCGCCCGTCATGGCGTACGGGCGCACCAGGGGGTTGTGCGACGCCCCTGCGGGCGCCTGCTCGGGGGTGCGGCGCTGCGGCTGCACAGGTTGGATGCGCGGTGCCGGCGGCTGGTCGTAGGGCGACGACCCGGGTCCCTGGGGACCCGAGGGCGCGTACGGCTGCTGCTGCCGGCTCGGTGCGGAGGGGAAGTTGTACCGGTTCTGGTCACCCTGGCCCTGACCCTGGCCAGGGTTGTAGGACCAGTTGCCGGATGACGAACCGCCTGGGGGTGTTGCCACGTTCTCTCCTCCTCCGACTGTGCCGGGCACCCATCACTCTGGAAGCCGCGTCTCGAAACCTTACGGCCCCGCGACGTCAAACCGCACCGTCAGTCTGTTAGTTGAGAAGGCTCCCTTGGAGCTCCGCACGAAGATCGGGTGTCAGGACCGTACCGGCACGGTCCACCAGAAGAGCCATCTCGTACCCGACGAGACCGATGTCGGCTTCCGGATGTGCGAGAACGGCGAGGGACGAACCGTCGGAGATGGACATGATGAAGAGGAAACCCCGCTCCATCTCCACAACCGTCTGGTTGACGCTGCCGCCCTCGAAGATGCGGGAGGCACCCGCGGTCAGTGAGGTCAGACCGGAGGCGACGGCCGCAAGCTGATCGGCGCGGTCGCGGGGAAAGCCTTCGGACATCGCCAGAAGGAGTCCGTCGGCGGAGACCACCACGGTGTGGGACACCCCGGGGGTGTTGTCCACGAAGTTGGTGATCAACCAGTTCAGGTTCTGTGCCGCCTGGCTCATCGGGCTCACACTAACGCTCCTGGTTGTAGGTGCTGTCAGGACCGAAGCCCTGGCCGTTCGTTTCACTGCCTGCACTGCGTCCCCGCTGGACACCCCGGCGCAGGTTGCTCAACCTGCCCCGCACGTCCTCGGGGGCGCGGGAGACCTGCGGGCCGCCCTGCGGGGTCGCTTCCGCGGCACCCTCGACCAGGTTGGCCTTGGGCACCCGACGCGGCAGGCCGGAGGAGGTCACCCCGCCCGCCTTGGGCTTCCGGAGTTGCGAGGCCTGCTGCCAGCGCTCGTCGTTGGACGAGCGCCAGTCGGGGCCGCTGCCGTTCTCCGTGGCCGCGGGCGGACCCTGGGTCACGTGCTGCTGGCCGTTGGTGGTGCCGTTCGCGGTGGACCCGCGGCGCGGCAGCCCGGCGTCGGTCAGCTCGTGGCCGGCGGAGGGGGCCGGTTCCGGACGGTCGAAGCCTACGCGGTCCGCCTCCGTCACGTCAGCGGCCTGCGCAGATTCCGGTTCTGGAGCGTACTCGGACTGGTACGGGCTCTGGTAGCCGTTCTGCTGCGGCCAGTCGTCCTGATAGGACGGCTTTTCGAAGGCCGAGAAGGACTCCGGAGCGGCCGCGGAGGCGTGGGAGTGCTCCTCCTGCTCCGGCTCCGCATAGGCGGGCTCGGGGTAACCGCCGGTAGCGGTGAACGAGTCGTTCTGCTGAGGGCCGCCGCCCGGCTGGAAGTACGGCTCGTTGTACGCAGGCTGCTGGGGCTCCTCGTACGCCGTCCGCTGGTCGTACGCCGCCTGCTGGGCCTGGTACGCACTCTGCCCGTTGTCGTAGGCCGGCTGCTGCGAGGAGTCGAAGTTGTCGCCGTACAGCGGGGTCTCCGCCTCGGGCTGCCCCTGGCCGTCCGGGGTGGTCTGGGCCTCCAGGGCGGCGCGGCGCTCCTCGCGCATCAGCGAGCGGCCGACGGGGTCCAGCTCACGTATGTCGTCCGGGACCTCGGTGTAGCGGCTGTCGTCGAAACCGAGCTCGGCGGCCGTACGCATCGGGGCGGCGACGGGCTGGTAGACCTGCTGCTCCGGGATGATCTGCGAGACGGTGAACTCGTCGCGCGGGGGCTGCTGCTCGCCGCCTCCGCCGTGGGTGATGGCGTCGGGGAGCATGACCAGCGAGGTCGTACCGGCCTGCTCGCCCGAGGGGCGCAGCTGGACGCGGATGCCGTGCCGGTCGGACAGCCGGCCGACCACGAACAGGCCCATGCGCTGGGAGATCGCGGCGTCCACGGTCGGCGGGTTGGCCAGCTTGTGGTTGATGTCCGCGAAGTCCTCGGCGGTGAGGCCGATGCCCTTGTCGTGGATCTCGATCATGACGCGGCCGTCGGGCAGCCGGGTCGCGGTGACCCGGACCTTGGTCTGCGGGGAGGAGAACGTGGTGGCGTTCTCCAGCAGTTCGGCGAGCAGGTGTACGAGGTCGGTCACGGCGCGGCCGTGGATCTCGGCCTCCGGGACGCCGGACAGCTCGATGCGCTCGTACTGCTCCACCTCGGAGGAGGCGGCGCGCAACACGTCGACCAGCGGGACCGGCTGGTCCCAGCGGCGGCCGGGCTCCTCGCCGGCGAGGACGAGGAGGTTCTCGCCGTTGCGGCGCATACGGGTGGCCAGGTGGTCCAGACGGAAGAGGTTCTCCAGCTGGTCCGGGTCGGCCTCGTTGTTCTCCAGGTCGGTGATCAGGGTCAGCTGGCCCTCGATCAGCGACTGGTTGCGGCGCGAGAGGTTGGTGAAGATCGCGTTGATGTTGCCCCGCAGCAGGGCCTGCTCGGCGGCGAGCCGGACGGCCTCGCGGTGGACCTGGTCGAAGGCGCGGGCGACCTCGCCGATCTCGTCCGTGGTGGTGATCGGGATCGGCGCGACCCGGGTGTCGACCCGGCCGGGGTCGGTCCGCGAGAGCTGGTCGACCAGCATCGGCAGACGCTGCTCGGCGACCCCGAAGGCGGCGTTGCGCAGCTGGCGCATCGAGCGGCTCATCTGGCGGGCCATGATCCCGGCGATGATGAACGCGGCGAGCAGGGCGATCACGACGATGGCGCCGGTGACGAAGGTGTCCTGCCTGGCGTCGTCGGCGATGGACGCGGCCTCGGCCACGGCGCCCGCGGTGAGGTCCGACTCGATCGTGCGGTAGGCGTCATACTTCAGCGTGTTGACCGTCCACCAGTTCTCGGGCGTGATGCCGTCCTGGGCGAGCGCGCCGCGGGCCGACTCGTCCGTGGAGTTCAGCCCGGCGACGGCCGTGACCATGTCGGCGGGGTCGGACGGCGGTGGCACGTAGTCCGGGTTCTCCTGGGCGGCCTGCCTGGCCAGCTGCTCGCCCTCGGCCTGGACCTCGGCGGTCAGGTCCTGGAGCTTCTGGGCGTCCGCCTCGGTACCACCCGCGATGTACTCCGCGATGGCGATCCGCTCGAGATAGGCGTACGAGGAGAGCGCGACGCTCTGGGTGGCGAGGCCGCCCTGGCCGGGGCCGGGCCTGATCAGTATGTGCATGCCGATGGAGCGCTCCAGCGACAGCGCGGCCTTGGTGAGCGAGATGGCGTAGACGGTACGGCCGTAGCTGGTGATGTTTCCGGCGCCGAGGGCCAGCTCGTTGGAGAACTCCGCCAGAGGGTGCGTGATCTCGGTGTAGCTCTCCTCGGACTGCACACCGACCAGCTTTGAGGTGTACGCGGCGGCGCGCACGTCCTCCAGCTTGGGCTCGGCCTCGCGGAACAGCTGCAGGCGGCGCTCCAGGCTGGCCTTCTGCGGGATGTCCCGCGCGGCGGCGTCGAAGGCGTCGGCGGCGTCGTCCGTGGCCGCGCGGGCCTTGACGACCGTTTCGTTGTCCTGGCCCTCGCCCTGCAACAGAGGGGCTGCGGTGATGTCGCGTTCCCTGAACAGCGCGTCACTGTAGGTCAGGGCGGCCTGCACGAGGCGCGCGGTCTTCTCCGCGTCCTCGGCCTCCTGCCAGGTGTCGATCGAGCCCTTCACCTGGAAGCCGCCCATGACCAGGCCGACCAGCACGGGTATGAGCAGGATCGCGTTCAGACGGGTGGGTACGCGCCAGTTGCGCGGAGAGAGACGACTCCCGCTGGGCGCGGGCGGCGCCGCGGGCTCCGGGCTGGACACTTGTGCGGGTGCCGCTCCGCGCGGCGGCGGGGTGAAGTTGCCCCGTGCCGATGGCTCGGGACTGCGCTTGCTTCGCCTCACTCGACCAACAACCTCTCGGCGCCGGCACCGTTGTGCCGCGGGTGTCTCCTGTGCCCTGTACGTCTTTGACTAATGGGCAGTTCAGGCATTCCAGCACGTCAGGCTGTGCAGCTCCAAACACCGGAAACATGGGAATCCATGTGATGTAAGTCCCAGATAAAACGGTCATAAAGAGCGAGCCCCGGCAAAAGAGGGGTCCTTCGTCGACACAGTGACACCGGTCGACCGCGTCGCGTGGTCGTACCCCCCCATTTCTCTGTCGAAACGTTATGAACACCGGAGCCGACCGTGTCAAAAGACACAGCCGACGCCGGTGCGTCTACGACAACTGCCGTACAGCACAGTCGACTTGATCAGTTTCCAGCTACTGACTCTGTACTACGTCGGCCTTTCCCTACCGCTCCCTACCGCAACCGTGCCATCAGCGCATGCTCGACCAGAGTGATCAGCGCGCTCTTGGCATCGGCGCGATGACGGGCGTCCGTCGTGATGATCGGGGTGTCACTGCCGATCTGGAGCGCCTCGCGGACCTCGTCCGGGTTGTACGGCTGGTGTCCGTCGAAGCCGTTCAGGGCGATGACGAACGGCAGGCCGCTGTTCTCGAAGTAGTCGACCGCCGGGAAGCAGTCGGCGAGGCGGCGGGTGTCGACCAATACCACCGCGCCGATGGCGCCGCGGACCAGGTCGTCCCACATGAACCAGAAGCGGTCCTGGCCGGGGGTGCCGAACAGGTACAGGATCAGGTCCTGGTCCAGCGTGATGCGGCCGAAGTCCATGGCCACCGTGGTGGTGGTCTTGTCCCCGGTGTGGGTGAGGTCGTCGATGCCCGCGGACGCGGACGTCATGACGGCCTCGGTGCGCAGCGGGTTGATCTCCGAGACGGCGCCGACGAACGTGGTCTTGCCCACGCCGAAGCCGCCGGCCACCACGATCTTCGCGGACGTGGTGGCCCGGCCCGGTTCAGAGCTTGCGAAGTCCACTGAGCACCCTTTCGAGCAGTGTCACATCCGGAGCACCGCCGTTGCTTTCGTCGCCACCGGGCTGGTGGATCGCGACGAGTCCGGCCTCGGCGAGGTCCGCGACGAGGATCCGTGCCACGCCGAGCGGCATGGACAGCAGGGCCGACACCTCGGCCACCGACTTCACCTCACGGCACAGATGGCAGATCCGCTGGTGCTCGGGGAGCAGCCCCATCAGATGAGCCGGGTCTGCCGTGGTGCTGATCAGTGCCTCGAGAGCCAGCTGATAACGCGGCCTGGTCCGGCCACCGGTCATCGCGTACGGCCGGACCAGCGGCTGGTCGCCCTCGTCCCCGTACGGCTCTGCGTACGGATCGTGATGGGCGGTGGGCGGGGTCATGGAGTCCTCCGGGCGGGACAGCAAGTCGGTCAGTCGTGCCGTCTGACGGGGCCGGTGGGGGGAGGGCGGCCGGACGGTTTGTGCGTTCGGTGGGGCCGGATTTCTAGTGGAGCAGGCTGCCCTGCAGTTCGGCGCGCAGGTCGGGCGTGAGTACCGCGCCCGCACGGTCGACGAGCAGGGCCATTTCGTAGCCGACGAGGCCGATGTCGCAGTCCGGGTGGGAGAGGACCGCGAGCGACGATCCATCCGAAATGGACATCAGGAAGAGGAAGCCGCGCTCCATCTCCACGACCGTCTGAGCCACGGTCCCGCCCTCGAAGATCCGGGAAGCCCCGGCCGTGAGCGAGGTCAGCCCGGACGCGACGGCGGCCAGCTGGTCCGCGCGGTCGCGCGGGAAGCCTTCCGACAACGCCAGAAGGAGGCCGTCGGCGGAGACGACGACGGTGTGGGACACCCCGGGGGTGTTGTCCACGAAGTTGGTGATCAACCAGTTGAGATTCTGTGCTGCCTGGCTCATCTGGCTCAACTAACGCTCCTGCTGGTGAGTGGGGCTCGGGAAGCTGCCGGTCTGGCCGGTACCGGCCTGGCGACCCTGAGCGATGCCCCGACGGAGATTGGTCAGCCGGCCGCGTACGTCATCGGGCGAACGCGAGACCTGCGGACCGCTTTGGTGCTGTTGCTGCTGAGCCGTACCCGGAACGAGGTTCGCCCGGGGGACCCGACGCGGCAGGCCGGAGGTGGTGACTCCGCCCGCCGACGGCTGACGGACGCGCTCGGCCTGACGGACGAGTTCGTCGTTGGGGGTGGCACGCCAGGAGGACGTCGCCGGAGCGGCCGGACGCCGGTCGGCGGCGGGCGCCTGCGACTGCTGCTGGGTGCCGTTGCTGTTGCCGTGGCCACTGCCATTGCTGTTGCCGTGGCTCTGGGGCTCACCGGGCTGGCCGCCCTGACCGTGGAACCAGTTGGTCTCCAACGTGTCGTACAGGGGGGTACGGCCGTCACCGGGACCCGCCGGCGGCAGGGCCTCGGGCTCCTGCGGACGCGCGGGCCGCTGCGGCGGCATCGGCGGACGCTGTCCGGCCGGGGGCCGGGACCCGCCGAAGTCGCCCGGACCGCCGCCGGCCCGGGGCCGCTCGAACTGGCCCGTGGACGAGGAGTCCTGGCGGCCGCCGTAGCCCTGCGCCGGGAACTGGCCGGTGCCGGCGGGGTCGTAACCCTGAGCCGGGAACTGTCCGGTGTCCTGCCCGTCGCCGCGGCCCTGAGCCGGGAACTGGCCCGTGCCGTTGGGCGGGTTGGGGGCGCCGAACACGTCCGAGCGGACGAACGAACCCGTGTTCTGCGGATCGGGACGCGCGAAGTCGTTCGAGGGGGGAGGACCCTGGCGGTCGTCGACCCGGGGGATCTCCGCGGTCGAGCCCGGGCCCTGCCGGTCGTCGATCCGCGGCATGCGCGACGTCTGCTCGGCGTCCGGCTCCTCGTGGCCGCGCGGGGCGTCCAGCGAGGCACGCGGCGGCGCCGGCGGCTGCGCGTTCTCGTCGCTCCAGCTCGGCGTGCGCTGCTGCGCGGGGCCGCCGGGCAGCTCGGCCCGCGGACCACCGCGACCGGGGAGGATCGGCCTGCGCCTGCCGGAACGTTCCTTGGGCTGCTTCGGCGGTACGGCACCGGAATCGCCCTCGGGCCGTCCGGCACCGGAGCCCGGGTCACCGAACGAACCGCCCGGCCGCAGCCCCGAGCCGCCACCGGCGAAGCCGCCCCGGCTCGCGGAGTCGTCGAAGTTCTGCGGGGCACCGGTCCCGGCGGCCTGCAGGCCCTGCGGGGCACCCGGCGCCTGACCGCCGCCGAAGCCGCCGACGCCGGCCCCGGCCGGAGGACGGCCCTGCGGCGGAGCGGGCGGACCGCCCTGCGGGCCGCGAGGTCCACCGGGGTTGCCGGGCAGCGCGGCCCGGGGACCCTGGCCGGCGCCCACCTGCCCGCGCTGCGGGCCGGTGCCGGGCCGTCCGGCGTTGCCGCCGCCGCCCGGAGTACCCCCGCCAAGGGGCTGGCCACCACCGCGGCGGGCGGCGGCCACCCCGGCCGCGGCCTGCGCGGCGGCCGGACCGCCGCCGGAGGGAGCGCCCTGGCCGGGCTTGCCCGGAACGGGCTTCTTGCCGCCCTGGGCGACGTCGACCGGAAGCATGACCAGGGCGGTCGTACCACCGGAGTCGGACGGGCGCAGCTGGATGCGGATGCCGTGCCGCTGCGACAGCCGGCCGACCACGAACAGACCCATGCGGCGCGACACCGACACGTCCACGGTGGGCGGCGAGGCGAGCCGCTCGTTGATCGCGGCGAGGTCCTCGGGGGACAGACCGATACCGGTGTCGTGGATCTCGATCAGCACCCGCCCGTCGGGCAGTGCGTGACCGGTGACCTTGACCTTGGTCTGCGGCGAGGAGAACGAGGTGGCGTTCTCCAGCAGCTCGGCGAGCAGGTGCACGAGGTCGTTGACGACGCGGCCGGCGACCTCGGTGGCCGGGACCGATGCCAGCTCGATGCGCTCGTACTGCTCCACCTCGGAGGCGGCGGCACGCAGCACGTCGACCAGCGGAACGGGGCGGGTCCACCGGCGGCCCGGCTCCTCACCCGCGAGAACCAGCAGGTTCTCACCGTTACGGCGCATACGGGTCGCGAGGTGGTCGAGCTTGAACAGCGTGGACAGCTGGTCGGGGTCGGCCTCGCGGGACTCCAGTTCGGAGATCAGCGACAGCTGGCGCTGGATCAGACCCTGGGTACGGCGCGAGAGGTTGGTGAACATCGCGTTGACGTTGCCCCGCAGCAGGGCCTGCTCGGCGGCGAGGCGGACCGCCTCGCGGTGCACGTCGTCGAAGGCCGCGGCCACCTGGCCGATCTCGTCCTTGGAGTGCAGACCGACCGACTCCACGGAGGTGTCGACGTCCTGCGGGTCGGACTCGGACAGCTGCTTGACCAGGTCGGGCAGCCGGTCCTGGGCGACCTTGGTCGCGGTGTCCTGCAGCCGGCGCAGCGAGCGGATCATGGACCGGGCCACGACGAAGGCGCCGACGAGGGAGATACCGAGGACGAGCAGGATCAGCGCACCGGAGATGATCGCCTCGCGCTCGGAGTCGCTGCGCAGCGTGCGGGCCGTCTGCTCCATCTCGCCGAGGAGCTGGCTCTCCATCCGCTTCATCAGCTCGATCTTGGTGGAGTCGTCGTCGACCCAGTCCTTGTACGAGCGCTTCTGCTGCGTCCGCAGACCGTCCTCGTCGCTGAGCACGCGGCCCGCGTAGAGGTCGGCGGCCTCGACGACCGGGCTGCCGTCGGTGATCGGCTTGAGCAGTTCCTCCGAGTTGTCCTCGCCGTAGATGCTGCGGAAGCTGCGGAGTTCCAGCTCCTCGCTGTTCAGCGCGGAGAACGCGTACTGCCGGTCGTTCTCGGACAGCGCGCCGAAGTCGTCCTTGTTGTCGGGCAGCGCCGCCGCGATGGTCGCGCGCTGTACCGAGGCGTACTCCTTGGCGGAGGAGAAGGCCGCCAGGGCGCGGGTGCGCTGGATCATGTCCGGGTTGCTGGTGGCCTCCGCCATGTCCTGGGAGAGGTTGAGCAGCTGGGTGATCAGCCGGTGGTAGGCCTCCACCGTCAGGGTGGAGTTCTCCACCTCCTGGTAGGCGTCACTCCGGATGGTGCTGAGGTTGCCCAGTTCGCCGACGAGGCCCACGAGGCTCTCCCGGACGCCGCTGAGTCCGGCGTCCGCGGTGACGTTGTCGGCCTCCTGGACGGCTTCGAGGAACTGGGACCGGGACTGGTCCGTCCTGTCGCGGACGCCCTTGACGGTGACGTCGGAGCCCTGGTCGTGCGCGAGGGGGCCGGCCGAGAGGTCGCGCTCCCGCTGGAGCGCGTCGGCGAGCTCGGTCGCCTGCTTGGTCATGTCGGTCAGCAGCCGCATGTTGTCGAGCTGCTGGATGTCGTCCACGTTGTCGCTGATGCGCAGGGCGCCGAGCGAGGTGGCGGCGACCACGGGGAGTGCGAGCAGCGAGACGAGACGGGTCGAGATGCGCCAGTTGCGCAGGGCTATTCGCGAGCCGGGGCCACCCGGGCCGCTCTTCCCGGGGCTCTTTCCGCCGCCCTTGGGCTTCGCGGGGGGAGTCGCCGGGGCCGACGCGGACGCACCCGGGCGAGCTGCGGGCGCACCCGGGCGACCGGAGCGCTCACCGCGTTCACCGCCGTCGCCGGACTGTGCCGGGCCCGGGTTCTGGGCGTGCTGGGGCGAGGAACCGCGGTCGGTCCCGCCGTGCGGCTCCGACTCCGCCGAAGCGCTGCCATCCCTCTTGAAACGTCCCTGCACTAGCGTCGCAACCTCTGGACCAGGCGCCCCTCCGCGTGAACGGCGGGACGGTGTCGGCGTCGTGGGAACGCCCTGAATGCGCACCCATTGATGGTCGTGAGTGACCGGCGCTGGATCCCCCTGTCTCGCCGCCACTCGGCGCCGCGTTGCGCCCTTGCGCGCCAGGTCGATCCTGCGGCGGTCCGTGGAATTCCAGCACAGTGCCGGATCTCCAACAAGGCCAATGGGTCACAGTGTGTCCAACGTGACACCTCGTGAGGAGGGAGTCACGACACGTGGAGATTGATCCCGTACATAACGGGCGTATGCCTACGAGTCGCAGGGGTGCGCGGGCTGTCCCAATCTCCATGATCAGGAGCGGAATGCGCGCTTCAGTGGGGCAATGTCCTTTTGGTCGGGGTGGATTAGTGGTCCGGATTGACCGAATTGCCCATGAGTGAGTGAGCAAACTCACACACCGATCATGCCGTCTTCACGGCTTCGCCCAGGAATTGAATGTTTAGCCTGAACGCTTTACGAGGGGGTTGGCTCTGCCAACCCATCTCCCCCGTACGCCCGTTGCGCCGGCCCGCCCGGCGCCCGTACCGACGAGGTCACGTACAACTGTGAAGACGACGATGATGTTCCGCAACATAGCCAACCCGCGCCGCACCACGCTGGTGCACCTCACCGACACCGGTGAACTCACGACGCCGGAGCAGGAGCACTCCGTCGACCTCCCCTCACAGACCGCCAACCCCCGGCGGACCGTCCTCATGGAGGCCCCCACCGCCTCCGTCGCCGGGTAATACGCGCGCGGACCGCCGATCACTCACACCGGAACCGGTGAATTCGATCAGACGGTCACCCGCACACACGAAGGGCGCCCTTGACCTCGCCGCAGACGTCAAGGGCGCCCTTCGTATATGGGCGCGGCCGGCGCCCTCTGCCGCGCTAGCCTGGAGCGTCAGACTCCAGCAGGCACAAGTGAGGGGCACCAGGCACCCGTGCGCATCGCCAGATTCTCCATCGATGGGAACGTCGCCTTCGGCGCGGTCGAGGGCGACAGGCCGGACGAGCTCGTCCTCGACATCATCAGGGGCATCCCCTTCACGGAATTCGAGCTCTCCGGTACGAAGGTCCCGCTGGCCAAGGTCCGGCTGCTGCCGCCCGTGCTGCCGAACAAGGTCGTGGCCTTCGGCCGCAACTACGCCGAGCACGCGCGCGAACTCGGCAACGAGGTGCCCGACGCCCCGTTCGCCTTCTTCAAGCCGTCCACCTCGGTGATCGGCCCCGGCGACGACATCCAGTACCCGCCCTTCTCCGAGGACCTGCACCACGAGGCCGAGCTGGCCGTCGTCATCGGCCGCATGTGCCGCGAGGTCCCGCGCGAGCGCGTCAAGGACGTGATCTTCGGCTACACCTGCGCCAACGACATCACCGCCCGCGACGTCCAGAAGCGCGAGAAGCAGTGGGCCCGGGCCAAGGGCTTCGACAGCTCCTGCCCGCTCGGCCCCTGGGTGGAGACGGACCTCGACCCGTCCGACCTCACGCTCCAGCTCACCGTCAACGGGCAGCAGCGGCAGCTGGGCCGGACGAGCGAGATGATCCACTCCATTGAGGACCTGATCGTCAACATCACCGAGGCCATGACGCTGCTCCCCGGCGACGTGATCCTCACGGGCACCCCGGCAGGGGTCGGCCCTCTCAACGTCGGCGACGAGGTCGCCGTCACCATCGAAGGCATCGGCACTCTCACCAACAAGGTTGTCAAGCGTGGCTAGCGCACCCGGCTCCCCCGTCCGCGTTCGTTTCTGTCCGTCGCCCACCGGTAACCCCCATGTGGGTCTGGTCCGCACGGCCCTGTTCAACTGGGCATATGCCCGCCACACCGGCGGTACGTTCGTGTTCCGTATCGAGGACACCGACGCGGCCCGCGACTCCGAGGAGTCCTACGAGCAGCTCCTGGACTCGATGCGCTGGCTGGGCTTCGACTGGGACGAGGGCCCCGCTGCGTTCGATAGCGCCTCCGGCGCGGGCGGCGGCCCGCACGCCCCGTACCGCCAGTCGCGGCGCATGGACGTCTACGTGGACATCGCCGAGAAGCTCCTGGAGTCCGGCCACGCGTACCACTGCTACTGCACCACCTCCGAGCTGGAGGAGCGCCGCGAGGCCGCCCGCGCCGCCGGCCGGCCCTCCGGCTACGACGGCAAGTGCCGCACGGTCACGCCCGAGCAGAAGGCCCGGTACGAGGCCGAGGGCCGCGAGTCGATCGTCCGCTTCCGCATGCCCGACGAGACGATCACCTTCACGGACCTGGTCCGCGGAGAGCTGACGTTCACGCCGGAGAACGTGCCGGACTACGGCATCGTCCGCGCCAACGGCGCGCCCCTGTACACGCTCGTGAACCCCGTCGACGACGCCCTGATGGAGATCACCCACGTCCTGCGCGGCGAGGACCTGCTCTCCTCCACCCCGCGCCAGATCGCCCTCTACAAGGCACTGATCGAGCTGGGCGTGGCCAAGCGGATCCCGGCCTTCGGCCACCTGCCGTACGTCATGGGCGAGGGCAACAAGAAGCTCTCCAAGCGCGACCCGCAGTCCTCCCTCAACCTCTACCGGGAGCGCGGCTTCCTGCCCGAGGGCCTGCTCAACTACCTCTCCCTCCTCGGCTGGTCGCTCTCGGCCGACCAGGACATCTTCACGATGGACGAGATGGTCGCGGCCTTCGACATCGCGGACGTGAACCCCAACCCGGCCCGCTTCGACCTCAAGAAGTGCGAAGCGATCAACGGCGACCACATCCGCCTGCTCGACGTGAAGGACTTCGCCGAGCGCTGCGCCCCCTGGCTGAAGGCCCCCTTCGCCCCGTGGGCGCCGGAGGACTTCGACGCGACCAAGTGGCAGGCCATCGCGCCGCACGCGCAGACCCGCCTGAAGGTCCTGTCCGAGATCACGGACAACGTCGACTTCCTGTTCCTCCCGGAGCCGGTCTTCGACGAGGCCAGCTGGACCAAGGCGATGAAGGAGGGCTCGGACGCGGTCCTCCGCACGGCCAGGGAGAAGCTGGAGGCGGCCGACTGGGCCGACCCCGAGTCGCTCAAGAACGCCGTCCTGGCCGCCGGCGAGACCTACGGCCTCAAGCTCGGCAAGGCCCAGGCCCCGGTCCGCGTCGCCGTCACCGGCCGCACCGTCGGCCTGCCCCTCTTCGAGTCCCTGGAGATCCTGGGCAAGGAGAAGACACTGGCCCGCATCGACGCGGCCCTGGCGAAGCTCACGGCGGCGTAACGCACACCGCGAAGGGGGCGGCGGCCACGGAGGCTGCTGCCCCTTCGGCATGCGTATGCGCGGCACCGGCCGGGGGTAGCGTCGGACCATGACGATCGCAGCCGTGGTGTGGGACGTGGACGACACCCTCTTCGACTACAGCACGGCCGACCGCGCCGGTATGCGCGCGCACTTGGCGGCCGAGGGTCTGCTCGACCGGTTCGAGAGCGTGGAGAAGGCGCTCGTGCGCTGGCGGGAGGTCACCGACCGGCAGTGGGCGAGATTCGCGGCCGGGGAGATCGACTTCGAGGGACAGCGGCGGGACCGCGTACGGGTCTTCCTCGGTGCCCAGGCGCTGACGGACGCCGAGGCGGACGACTGGTTCTACCGGTACATCGCGCACTACGAGGCCGCCTGGGCGCTCTTCCCGGACGTCCTGCCCGTCCTGGACGCCCTCGCCGCCAGCCACCGGCACGCGGTGCTGTCCAACTCCAGCCTCACCGTGCAGGACCACAAGCTGCGCGTCCTCGGCCTGCACGACCGCTTCGAGACCATCCTGTGCGCCGCCGAGCTGGGCGTCTCCAAGCCGGACGCCGAGGCCTTCCACGCGGCCTGCGACGCCCTGGAGCTGCCCCCGCACCAGGTCGCGTACGTCGGCGACCACCCGGAGATCGACGGACGGGGCGCCGCCGACGCCGGTCTGCTGTCGGTCTGGATCGACCGCGAGGGTACGTACGTCACCAGCGGCGCCGTAACCGCCGGACCGCACCGCATCGCCACACTCGCCGAACTCCCCGCGCTGCTCGGCGCGGATACCCGTTTTGGAGCGCCGTCCACCTTCGGGTAAGGTTCTTCCTGCGCCGCCGGGAAGCGGGCCGAGAGGCCAAGATCCGGAAGCGCAAGCTAGAACAAGAACCCCTCAGGGGCTTGCGTTCCAGTGGCCTATGGTGTAATTGGCAGCACGACTGATTCTGGTTCAGTTAGTCTTGGTTCGAGTCCAGGTAGGCCAGCTCGCAGAGCTCATCTGCAAAGCCCCCGTTGTGTAGCGGCCTAGCACGCTGCCCTCTCAAGGCAGTAGCGCCGGTTCGAATCCGGTCGGGGGTACTGATTCCGATCTTCTCGGGATCGCCAGGGCCCCCGTTGTGTAGCGGCCTAGCACGCCGCCCTCTCAAGGCGGTAGCGCCGGTTCGAATCCGGTCGGGGGTACGCAGCTGGTCTAAACCACATTGGTCTATGGTGTAATTGGCAGCACGACTGATTCTGGTTCAGTTAGTCTTGGTTCGAGTCCAGGTAGACCAGCTCGGATCTGCGGAAACGTAAGATCCTCGCCCCCGTTGTGTAGCGGCCTAGCACGCCGCCCTCTCAAGGCGGTAGCGCCGGTTCGAATCCGGTCGGGGGTACGTGAATCGATGGGCCCCCACTTCGGTGGGGGCCCATCGGTGTTCCCGGCGCCGGCCTACTCGATGCCGTACCGCCGCGCCGACTCCTCCTCCTGCGCCAGCCGGTGCAGCGCCCGCAGGACCGGTTCGAAGAGCACGGCCGCCGCGACCGCCGTCTCCACCCGCTCTGCCTCGGACGCGTGGGTCTCCAGGTAGTCCAGGTCCCGTACCGCCGCCTGGTGCATCAACTCCGCGTACGGCGCCATCAGTTCGGCATCCCAGGAATAGCCGAGCCGGATCAGCGTGGCCACCGCCACCACCAGCGAACGGTGCACGGGGGAGAGGGTGCCGAGTTCCCGCGAGGTCTCCCAGCCCAGGTTCTCCAGCAGCCGGTCCACCTCGCGGCGGGCGGCCACCACCGCCGGGTCCTCCTCATCGGGCTGTGGCCCCTGCGGCAGGGCCCACAGGGCGGCGCCCAGACGGACCGTACGGCCCAGGGACTCGCCGTCGACGTGGCCGAGCACCTCGCGGGCCGCCGCCACGGGGACGCGTCCCACCTGGATCAGCGCGCGCACCAGGCGCAGCCTGCGCAGATGGTCCTCGCCGTACTCGGCTGTCGTCGCGTTGACCTGGCGGCCGGGCGGCAACAGCCCTTCGCGCAGGTAGTACTTGATGGTCGCGGTCGAGACACCGCTCCGTCGGCTCAACTCCGTCAGCCGCATGTCTTGCGCCCTTCGATGGGTACCGGCACTATCCAAACATGGAAAAGCCGATACCGGCACGCCGTACCACCGCGGCCGCCGAGGGCGAGGTGGTGGTCCTGCTGATCGGCATGCGGATCAACCACTTCTGGGCCGTGCACCACTGGCTGCCGGTCTTCGCGGCGATGCTGCGCATGCTGCACGAGCTGAGGAGAAACCCCGGCCGCGGGCTGCTCTCCCGCGTTGTGCTGACGGCCTCTCCGCGGACGTACTACGTCGTCCAGTACTGGGAGTCCAAGGAACAGCTCTACGCGTACGCGGCGTCGCCCGACATGTTTCACCACAAGGCATGGGCGATCATCAACCGCAAGGAGAAGGCGGGGAAGGTGCGCGCGCACGTCGGGCTGTGGCACGAGACGTACGTCGTGCCGGAGGGGTCGTACGAGGCGATCTACGCGTACATGCCGCCCTTCGGGCTCGCGGCGGCGCACGGGGTGCTGCCGGTCGAGAAGCGGGGGCGCTCCGCTAGGGAACGGTTGGGTTATCGGGCGAGGTCGGGTATGGATGCGTGAGCGCTCCGCTGGAAGTGCCGTGATGTGCCTGCCGTCGTTCGTCTGCGGCGGCGTCGTGGCTGGTCGCGCCCCGCGGCGGAGCCGCATATGTACACAGCCTCGCGCCCCTTTGGGGCGCGCCCAACCGCTGGGGACTTCCCGCTGCGGCGCGTATCGAATAGAGCCCCGCGCCCCTGGGCTGGCTGTCCCGCTGGCGGGATAGGGCTGCCGCGGCGTTGAGGCTGCCCTGTCCCGGTGTGCGGTCGGCCGTCAGCTGGTGCGGCGCAGGGCCTCGGTGAGGCGGGCGGCGGCATCGATGACCGCCTGGGCGTGCATACGGCCCGGGTGGCGCGACAGGCGCTCGATGGGGCCGGAGACCGAGACGGCGGCCACCACGCGGTTGGAGGGGCCGCGCACCGGCGCGGACACCGACGCGACGCCCGGCTCGCGCTCGCCGATCGACTGGGCCCAGCCCCGGCGCCGTACGCCGGAGAGAGCCGTCGCCGTGAAGCGGGCGCCCTGGAGGCCGCGGTGCAGGCGCTCCGGCTCCTCCCAGGCCATGAGGATCTGGGCGGAGGAGCCCGCCTTCATCGTGAGCGTGGAGCCGACCGGGACCGTGTCCCGCAGGCCGGACAGGCGCTCCGCGGCGGCGACGCAGATGCGCATGTCGCCCTGGCGGCGGTAGAGCTGGGCGCTCTCGCCCGTGATGTCAC
This sequence comes from Streptomyces sp. NPDC002845, assembly GCF_053591955.1. Lineage (NCBI taxonomy): Bacteria > Bacillati > Actinomycetota > Actinomycetes > Kitasatosporales > Streptomycetaceae > Streptomyces > Streptomyces sp. NPDC002845. Next base: position 114,609 of record NZ_JBSFUU010000006.1, read on the forward strand.
GGAGGTGGGTCAGCACCGGTCCGGCGGTCGCGAGGAGGCGGTCCTCGCCCGCCGCCGCGGCCAGCTCGGCCAGCCGGGGGCCGAGAATGAAACGGCCCTGCATGTCCCGCGCCACCATGCGGTGGTGTTCCAGAGCCACGGCCAGCCGGTGGGCCGTGGGTCGTGCCAGTCCGGTGGCCGCGACCAGGCCCGCGAGGGTGGCCGGACCGGACTCCAGGGCGCTCAGGACAAGGGCTGCCTTGTCCAGAACGCCGACGCCGCTACTGTTGTCCATGCAACGATACTCGCGTCTCACTCTGTGAAACGCAAGTTCAATTTTCGGTGGAACGCGCCACTCTGGAAGTCACAGTGGCCCGCGGACCAACGGGCTCGGCGGCACAGGCCCGGAACAACGGGGGTACGGGCGGTGCCACCCCCAAAGATCTCTAGATGGGTCGGCGCACGGATGGGTCGGCCGGAGGGAACAGCGATGGGTAGGACACTTGCGGAGAAGGTCTGGGACGACCATGTCGTCCGGCGCGCCGAGGGCGAGCCCGACCTCCTCTTCATCGATCTGCACCTGCTGCACGAGGTGACCAGCCCGCAGGCCTTCGACGGCCTCCGCAAGAGCGGGCGGAACGTGCGCCGGCTCGACCTGACCATCGCCACCGAGGATCACAACACCCCGACCCTCGACATCGACAAGCCCATCGCCGACCCGGTCTCCCGCGCCCAGCTGGAGACCCTGCGCAAGAACTGCGCCGAGTTCGGCGTCCGGCTGCACCCGCTGGGCGACGTCGAGCAGGGCGTCGTCCACGTGGTGGGACCGCAGCTGGGCCTGACCCAGCCGGGCACCACCGTCGTGTGCGGTGACTCCCACACCTCCACCCACGGCGCCTTCGGCGCGCTGGCGTTCGGCATCGGCACCTCGCAGGTCGAGCATGTGCTGGCCACCCAGACGCTGCCGCTGGCCCGCCCGAAGACCATGGCCATCACCGTCGAGGGCGAGCTGCCCGACGGTGTCACCGCCAAGGACCTGATCCTGGCGATCATCGCCAAGATCGGTACGGGCGGCGGCCAGGGCTACATCCTGGAGTACCGCGGCCCCGCCATCGAGAAGCTCTCGATGGAGGCCCGGATGACCATCTGCAACATGTCGATCGAGGCCGGCGCCCGCGCGGGCATGATCGCCCCCGACGAGACCACCTTCGAGTACCTCAAGGGCCGCCCGCACGCCCCGCAGGGCGAGGACTGGGACGCGGCCGTCGCGTACTGGAAGACCCTGAAGACGGACGACGACGCGCAGTTCGACGCCGAGGTCGTCATCGACGGCGCCTCCCTGGCGCCGTTCGTCACCTGGGGCACCAACCCCGGCCAGGGCGCGCCGCTTTCGGCCGCCGTCCCCGATCCCGCTTCGTACGAAGACGCTTCGGAGCGCCTGGCCGCCGAAAAGGCCCTGGAGTACATGGGGTTGGCGGCCGGACAGCCGCTGCGCTCCATCAAGGTGGACACCGTCTTCGTAGGCTCGTGCACCAACGGCCGCATCGAGGACCTGCGCGCCGCCGCCGAGATCGTCAAGGACCGCAAAGTCGCCGACGGCGTACGGATGCTGGTCGTCCCGGGCTCCGCGCGCGTGGGCCTGCAGGCCGTCGACGAGGGCCTGGACCTCGTCTTCAAGGAGGCCGGCGCCGAATGGCGGCACGCGGGCTGCTCGATGTGCCTGGGTATGAACCCCGACCAGCTGGCCCCCGGTGAGCGCTCCGCGTCCACCTCCAACCGCAACTTCGAGGGCAGGCAGGGCAAGGGCGGCCGTACACACCTGGTGTCGCCGCAGGTCGCCGCCGCGACCGCGGTCCTGGGCCACCTGGCTTCGCCCGCCGACCTGTCCGACGTCGAGACCCGTACGCCCGCTGGAGTCTGATCAGTCATGGAAGCTTTCACCACGCACACCGGCCGGGCCGTCCCGCTGCGCCGCAGCAACGTCGACACGGACCAGATCATCCCTGCTCACTGGCTCAAGAAGGTGACCCGGGACGGTTTCGAGGGCGGGCTGTTCGAGGCCTGGCGCAAGGACGCGTCCTTCATCCTCAACCAGCCCGAGCGGCAGGGCGCGACCGTCCTGGTCGCCGGCCCCGACTTCGGCACCGGCTCCTCCCGCGAGCACGCCGTCTGGGCGCTGCAGAACTACGGCTTCAAGGCCGTCATCTCCTCCCGCTTCGCCGACATCTTCCGCGGCAACTCGCTCAAGAACGGCCTGCTCACGGTCGTTCTGGAGCAGAAGATCGTGGACGCGCTGTGGGAGCTGACGGACAAGGACCCCGAGGCCGAGGTGACGGTCGATCTTCAGGCCCGCGAGGTGCGCGCCGAGGGCATCACGGCCGCATTCGAGCTCGACGAGAACGCCCGTTGGCGGCTGCTGAACGGGCTGGACGACATCTCCATCACTCTGCAGAACGAGGCGGACATCTCCGCGTACGAGGCCAAGCGCCCCTTGCACAAGCCGAAGACGCTGCAGCTCTGAGCCGAGTCTGAAGAGACCGCGCTGGCGCAAGGCTGATTCCAGCCACCGCGACACGCCCTCGCACCTCCTGTACCCCCAATCGAGAACGGTTGGGGGTACAGCTGTGTCTGCCTCCAGTCCACCTTCGAAGCCTCGTGCAGAAAGGTTCAACTACCGTAGTTACAAAGGCGATTGGCTGGGTACGCGCACCATGGTGCAGTGTTGGGCAGAGGTGCTCGAAAGCCCTCTGGGAGACCGCAGTTACCCCCTGCGCAGGCGACAACTCGCCCCAGATGGCACAATCTGTGCATGGAACACGACGGCCAACTCGAGCTCTATACGGCGGTCGCGAGCCAACTCAAGGAAGCGCACGCAAAAGTGCGCTCATCGCAAGTCCCGGAGGGCGTACGGATGGCGCTGACCCGGAAGCTGCTGGTCATTACGGCCGTGGCCAAGCACGATCTCGCCGATGCGGCAAGGCGTCTGGAGGGCTTCATGGCGGACCTCGACGCGGGGCGATTCCCCGAAGAGGACCGCTGAGGAACTCCACGACAGTCCGAGTTCGTTGCGGCACAAGGGTGATTAGCCCGTTTCGTGTTTGATTTGCGGTATATATCTGCCTAACGTGCGAAAAGGCTTGAACAGTTTCGTTCTGGCAATGTCTCCGAAGGGGAAGACGTGAACAAGGCGCAGCTCGTAGAAGCGATTGCGGACAAGGTCGGCGGGCGTCAGCAGGCCGCCGACGCGGTCGATGCCGTTCTGGACGCCATCGTCCGGGCGGTCGTCGCCGGGGACCGGGTCTCGGTCACCGGTTTCGGTTCGTTCGAGAAGGTCGACCGTCCGGCCCGTTACGCGCGTAACCCGCAGACCGGGGAACGTGTTCGGGTCAAGAAGACGTCGGTGCCGCGCTTCCGCGCGGGCCAGGGTTTCAAGGACCTGGTGAGCGGCTCGAAGAAGCTCCCGCGCGGTGGCGAAGTCGCCGTCAAGAAGGCGCCCAAGGGCAGCCTGACCGGTGGCGCCGCGGCGACGGTCAAGAAGGCGGCGGCCAAGAAGACCACCGCCAAGAAGGCCGCGGCGAAGAAGGCGGCGGCGAAGAAGGCCCCCGCCAAGAAGGCCGTGGCGAAGAAGGCCCCCGCCAAGAAGACCACGGCGGCCGCCAAGAAGGCGGCGGCGAAGAAGACGACGGCCGCCGCGAAGAAGACCACCGCCAAGAAGGCCCCGGCCAAGAAGGCCCCCGCCAAGAAGTCGACGGCGCGAAAGACCACCGCCAAGAAGGCCACCGCCCGCAAGTAATCGGGGCGCAAGGGCACTCACGCGCCGGGCCGGGCTCCCAGTCGGAGCCCGGCCCGCGGCGTGTCCGCCCCGGTTTCCAAAAGGACCTTCTCGGACCTTCTCGGACCTTCTCAAGGTTCTTCACAATGGACCCTCTCGAAGGGCTCTCGCAAAGGGCCCTTCAAAGGGTCTGCAGCGTGATCAGGGTGATCCGGAGGGGCTCCCCCGCCCCGCCCCCTTCGGTCTCTGTCTCGATCTCGATCCGCACCCGCTGCCCGGGGCGCAGCAACCGCAGCCCGCCCGCGTCGAACGCCGTGGCGTCGAAGGGTACCGGGGTGCCGTCGTCGAGCAGCACCTGTCCGCTGCGGGTCTCGGGATCGTACGTGTACGCGGTCGCCTGCATGGCCGCAGCCTACTGTTCCGGTATCAACAGCCGTGCGGCAGCCGCCGCCGTCCGCGGGCCCACGCCGAGTGCCAGCGCCGCGCGCAGATCGGCGCCGGTGTCCACGTCCTGGCGTACGGAGTCCACCGCGTCGAGGGCGAGTTCCACCGCTCCGGAGGCGCGATGGCGTGCCCGGGAATCCGTTCCGAAGACGGGGAGCAATTCCTGTTCCCCGGATGCCGCCAGAAGTGTTGTACCGATTGCCGCCGTATCCGGAAGAAATGCGCGGGGGAATTCCGTGGCCGCGTCGAGGACCCGGGCCAATTCCGCGGGACGCAGGGCCGGCAGATCGGCGTTCAGGGCCGCTACGGCGCTGCGGGGCCGTGTGGCGCGTACAACCTCGGTGGCGTGCGCCAGGGCGGCGTTCAGGCCCGCTCGCGGGGCGTCCGGGACGATCCGGGCGCCCAGGGCCGCCAGCTCGTGGCCGGCCAGCGGGTCGTCCGTGACGACGACCACATCCCGCACGGGGGCGCAGGCGAGCGCGGCCGCCACAGTGTCCTGGGCGAAGGCGAGGGCCAGCCCCGGACGCACCCCGTCGGCGGCGGTGTCCGAGAGCCTGCTCTTCGCCCGCGCCAGGGGTTTCAGGGGTACGACCAAGGTCCACTGCACGAGCGCTCCGTCCCTCGTATGTCGCGCCCATTGTGACCCGGCCATCCTGGCGGTTTGTGCACCGGGGTAAGGGCGCGGAGCTCGATTGAGGGCGGTGGCGGGAGACGGGCGGGCGTACGGTGTTCTCGACAGACGCGCGGCCTGGGGCGACACTTGTGCGGCCCACAGGCCCTGGAAGGAAGGTGCTGGCGTGCCCCGCCGCAGAATCGGCTTCTGGTACCGCTTCGCAGCGGTCCTCTGCAAACCGCCACTGGTGGTTCTGCTCAAGCGGGACTGGCAGGGAATGGAGAACATTCCGCGCGAGGGCGGATTTGTCACCGCGGTGAACCACAATTCCCACCTGGACCCTTTCGCGTACGCACACTTTCAGTACAACAGCGGGCGCGTTCCGCGATTCCTGGCGAAGAGCGGGCTTTTCAAGAAGGGATTCGTGGGTGCCGCGATGCGCGGCACCGGACAGATCCCCGTCTACCGCGAGACCACCGACGCGCTGAGCGCCTTCCGGGCCGCGATCGCCGCCGTGGAGCGCGGTGAGTGCGTCGCCTTCTACCCGGAGGGCACCATCACCCGGGACCCCGGCCAGTGGCCCATGACCGGCAAGACCGGTGCCGCGCGGGTGGCCCTGCAGACCAGATGTCCGGTGATCCCGGTGGCCCAGTGGGGCGCCAACGAACTGCTGCCGCCGTACGGCAAGAAGCTCAACATCCTTCCGCGCAAGACCCATCACGTTCTCGCGGGCCCGCCGGTGGACCTGACACGCTTCTACGGCAAGGAGATGACCCCCGACCTCCTGAAGGAGGCGACCGAGGTCATCATGGCTTCCGTCACCGCGCAACTGGAGAAGATCCGAGGCGAGAAGGCGCCCGAGACGCCGTACGACCCGAAGCAGGTGCGCATCGAGCAGCGCCGCAGGTCCACGGCCCCGGAGAGCACCGGGCAGAGGGAGCGGCGGGCAGAGAAGAAGGAAGAGGGGCAGAGCACGTGAGCAAGCCGGTCAAGGCGGCCGTCTTCGGCACCGGTTCGTGGGGCACGGCCTTCGGCATGGTGCTTGCCGACGCGGGGTGCGAGGTGACCCTGTGGGGCCGCCGCGCGGAACTCGCCGAAGCGGTCAACTCCACGCGGACGAACCCCGACTACCTCCCGGGCGTCGAGCTCCCCGAGAACCTGCGGGCCACCACGGACGCCGCCGAGGCCGCGCTCGACGCCGACTTCACGGTGCTCGCCGTCCCCTCGCAGACGCTGCGCGGCAACCTCGCCGAGTGGACCCCGCTGCTGGCCCACGGCACCGTCCTCGTCTCCCTCATGAAAGGCGTCGAACTCGGTTCCGCCATGCGGATGAGCGAGGTCATCGAGGACGTCGCCAAGGTCGGCCAGGACCGTATCGCCGTGGTCACGGGGCCCAACCTCGCCCGTGAGATCGCCTCCCGCATGCCGGCCGCCTCCGTGGTCGCCTGCACCGACGAGGCGGTCGCCCGGCGCCTCCAGGCCGCCTGCCACACGCCGTACTTCCGGCCGTACACCAACACCGACGTGGTCGGCTGCGAACTCGGCGGCGCCGTCAAGAACGTCATCGGCCTCGCCGTCGGCATCGCGGACGGCATGGGCCTCGGCGACAACGCCAAGGGCTCGCTCATCACGCGCGGGCTCGCCGAGACCACCCGGCTCGGGCTCGCGATGGGCGCCGACCCGCTGACCTTCTCCGGGCTCGCGGGCCTGGGCGACCTGGTGGCGACCTGCTCCTCGCCGCTCTCCCGCAACCACACCTTCGGCACCAACCTCGGCAGGGGCATGACCCTCCAGGAGACCATCGCGGTCACCAAGCAGACCGCCGAGGGCGTCAAGTCCTGCGAATCCGTCCTGGACTTGGCCCGCCGCCACGGCGTCGACATGCCCATCACCGAGACCGTCGTCGGCATCGTCCACGAGGGCAAGCCGCCGGTGGTCGCGCTCAAGGAGCTGATGTCGCGCAGCGCCAAGCCGGAAAGACGCTGACCGATGCCCCGGTGGCACGCTGTATCAGGGCCTTACCAACGGGTACTCTCAACGCGATATGAGCACCGAGAACCTCCCCCAGAGCCCTGAGCAGCCGACTCGCAAGCCGCGCGTGGCTGTCGTCTTCGGCGGCCGCAGCTCCGAACACGGGATCTCCGTGGTCACGGCGGGCGCCGTCCTGCGTGCCATCGACCGGACGCAGTACGACGTCCTGCCGATCGGCATCACCCGGGACGGCCGTTGGGCGCTCACGGCGGACGAGCCGGAGCGCATGGCGATCGTCGACCGCGTGCCGCCGGACGTCGAGCAGCTCGCCGAGTCGGACGAGGGCGCAGTGATCCTCCCGGTCGACCCCGCCGACCGCGAAGTCGTCTACAGCGAGCCCGGTTCGGTCCCGAAGGCGCTCGGCGAGGTCGATGTCGTCTTCCCCGTCCTGCACGGCCCGTACGGCGAGGACGGCACCCTCCAGGGCCTGCTGGAACTCTCCGGGGTCCCGTACGTCGGCTCCGGCGTCCTCGCCTCGGCCGTCGGCCAGGACAAGGAGTACATGAAGCGGGTGTTCACCTCGTTCGGGCTCAGGGTCGGCCCGTACATGGTGATCCGGCCGCGCGAGTGGGAGCGCGACGAGCCGGCCGCGCGGCGGCGCGTCGCCGAGTTCGCGGGCGAGCACGGCTGGCCGCTGTTCGTGAAGCCCGCGCGCGCGGGCTCCTCGATCGGCATCACCAAGGTCGACTCCTTCGAAGGGCTCGACGAGGCGATCGCCGAGGCCCGGCGCCACGACCCGAAGCTCCTGGTCGAGGCGGCGCTGCGGGGCCGCGAGATCGAGTGCGGGGTACTGGAGTTCGAGGACGGCCCTCGCGCGTCGGTCCCCGCCGAGATCCCGCCGCCGGACGCGCACGCGTACTACGACTTCGAGGCGAAGTACATCGACTCCACGCCCGGCATCGTCCCGGCGCCCCTGACGCCGGAGGAGACCGCGGAGGTCCGGCGGCTCGCGGTCGACGCCTTCGAGGCGGCCTCCTGCGAGGGACTCGTCCGCGCGGACTTCTTCCTCACCGAGGACGGAGAGTTCGTGATCAACGAGATCAACACGATGCCCGGCTTCACGCCCATCTCCATGTACCCGCAGATGTGGCAGGCGAGCGGAATCGGCTACCAGGAGCTGGTGGACCGCCTGGTGCAGGCGGCGCTGCGGAGGCAGACCGGACTTCGCTGAGGAAGTGGTACGTCAGTCGGCGATCCCCTCGGGGATCGCCTTCTTGACCGGCGCGGCGAAGTCGACCAGCGGCCCCGCCCCCTGCGCGGCCTGCTGCTCGCTGAACCGCACCTCGACATACGCCTGGCGCAGGCCCGTGGTGAAGACGTACGAGCCGTCCTCCTGCTCCTGCACGAGCCAGGCCACACCGTCGACCTCGGTCGTCGACGCCTTGGGGTCGAGCATCTCGGCGGGCCGCTCGACCCCGCAGCGCAGTATGATCGCCGGGCTTCCCCAGCCCGCGGTCAGCGCGGACCAGGGCTCGGGATCGTCCCGGTCGAGACCGTCCACCTTCCGCGGCAGCACCTTGTCCAGGTTCCGGCACAGCTTCGTGGCCTTCGCGTCCGGGCTGGGAACCGCCGCCGATCCACCGTCGTCTGCTGAGGAGCAGCCCGCGGCGACGATCAGCAGGGCGAGAGCGGGCAGTGCGACATGGGTGCGGCGCCGGTGGCGGAAGAAGTTCACCGGCCAAGGGTAGACGGGGGCTACAAGTGCACGACCGGGCAGGTCAGGGTACGAGTGATGCCGTCCACTTGCTGGACCTTCGCCACCACCATGCGGCCCAGATCGTCGACTGTGTCGGCCTGGGCACGAACGATCACGTCATACGGTCCTGTCACGTCCTCTGCCTGGATCACCCCAGGAATCTTGCTGATCGTCTCGGCGACGGTCGACGCTTTGCCGACCTCCGTCTGGATCAGGATGTACGCCTGTACCACGGAACCTCCAGGGCGGCCACGAGGATCATGTGGGGAAAAGGAACGCCACGGTATCGCGTCGCCGCTCACCGCGGGGAGACCCGTGGGGACTGTGGCGCACACGTCGGGGTGCGCGGACGACTTAAGTTGACGGTCGACCCGACCGTACCGAGGGCGATCACGGCTCGCGACCGGGCGCGGGCGACACTGGAAGCGGCACACGAAGGGGCGATACGGCAATGAAGGGCACTGTGGGAGAGCTGGGGGAGTTCGGGCTCATCAGGGAGCTCACCTCGCGGCTCACCACCACGCCGGCGGTCCGGGTGGGCCCCGGCGACGACGCCGCTGTGGTGGCCGCGCCCGACCGCAGGGTCGTGGCGAGCACCGACATCCTCCTGGAGGGGCGGCACTTCCGCCGCGACTGGTCCACGGCGTACGACGTCGGGCGCAAGGCGGCCGCGCAGAACCTCGCGGACATCGCCGCCATGGGCGCCGTACCGACCGCGCTGCTCGTCGGCCTGGTCGCCCCCGCCGAACTCCCGGTCACCTGGGCCACCGAGCTGATGGACGGCCTGCGCGACGAGTGCCAGGTCGCGGGGGCGGCCGTGGTCGGCGGTGACGTCGTACGCGGCGACAGCATCATGGTCTCGATCACCGCGCTCGGCGATCTGCGCAACCACGAGCCCGTGACCCGCGCCGGCGCTCAGCCCGGCGACGTCGTGGCCGTCACCGGCTGGCTCGGCTGGTCCGCCGCCGGGCACGCGGTGCTCTCCCGCGGCTTCCGCTCACCGCGTGCCTTCGTGGAGGCCCACCGGCGCCCCGAACCGCCGTACCACGCGGGGCCCGCGGCGGCCGGCCTCGGCGCGACGGCGATGTGCGACGTGAGTGACGGGCTGATCGCGGATCTGGGGCACATCGCCGAGGCCAGCAAGGTACGGATCGATGTCCGCTCGGGCGCGATCGACATTCCCTCGCAGATGAACGACATCGGGCAGGCGGTGGGCGTCGATCCGATCCAGTGGGTGCTGACGGGGGGCGAGGACCACGCGATCGTGGCGACCTTCCCGCCGGACGTGAAGCTGCCCGCGCGGTGGAAGGTGATCGGCGAGGTGCTGAACCCGTCGGCGCTGCCCCAGGTGACGGTGGACGGGGCGCCGTGGACGAGCAAGAGCGGCTGGGACCACTTCGGGGACATCGAGTCATGAGCGCGCCTCCCAGGGTCCTGACCGTCGCGGGCTCCGATTCCGGTGGAGGCGCCGGAATCCAGGCCGACTTGAAGACGATGCTCGCGCTGGGCGTGCACGGCATGAGCGTCGTCACGGCCGTCACCGCGCAGAACTCCCTGGGCGTGCAGGGCGCTTGGGAGCTGCCGGTGGAGGCGGTGCGGGCGCAGTACCGCAGCGTCGTCGACGACATCGGCGTCCAGGCGGTCAAGACCGGCATGCTCGCCTCGGCCGAACTCGTCGAAGCGGTCGCCGGGTTGGTGGGTGCCACGGACGCCCCCGTGGTCGTCGACCCGGTCGGCGTCTCCAAGCACGGCGACCCGCTGCTGGCCGCGTCCGCGCTGGATTCGGTCCGCACGAAGCTGCTGCCGGTGGCGACCGTGGCCACGCCCAACCTCGACGAGGTGGCCCAGCTGACGGGCCTGCGCGTGGAGTCCGAGGGGGAGCTGCGGCGGGCGGCGGCGGCCGTGCTGACGTACGGGCCGCGGTGGGTGGTGATCAAGGGCGGGCATCTGGCCGGGGACGCCGTGGATCTGCTGACGGACGGCTCCGAGGAACACTGGCTGCGGGCGCCACGGCATGACAACCGGCACACCCACGGGACCGGGTGCACGCTGGCGTCGGCGATCGCCTCGGGGCTGGCGAAGGGGCTGGCCGTACCGGAGGCGGTGGCGGCGGCCAAGGAGTACGTGACCGGGGCGATCGCGGCCGGGTTCGCGCTCGGGGGCGGGATCGGGCCGGTGGATCACGGGTGGGGGTTCAGGGGGAGGGAGTGATCCAAGATGTGGGGCCAGGGGTGATCCACAGGAACCGCAAAAAGCCGGCCCACCCGAGGTGGACCGGCTTCGTGCAGCGAACCAAGCGGTGGCCGCGCGCTAGCTGAGCGTCAGCGCGAGACCTTGCCGGCCTTGATGCACGAGGTGCAAGCGTTCACGCGCTTCGGCGTCCCGCCCACCACGGTACGCACACGCTGGATGTTCGGGTTCCAGCGACGGGGCGTACGGCGGTGCGAGTGCGAGATGTTGTTGCCGAAGCCCGGCCCCTTGCCGCAGACGTCGCAGTTGGCAGCCACGGGTCACTCCAAAGACTTCAGATGCACTTACGGTTGAACCCGGCATGCCGGGATCAAGATCCAGGATCTGAAGATCTGAGATCTGAGTGGCGTTGCCAGGGGGAAGGCCCGATCAGATCGGGCAACCGGAGCAGCATACAACGGCTGCTCCCGTACAACGAAACTACCATGGCTGGTCCGGGGCCCACCCCCGGCCCGGTTACCGGCGGACACCGCTCCGGGGTCTACGCTGCGTCCCACGTCCAGCAGCTCAAGGAGGCGCAGGTGCCGCAGGTGCCGCAGACATTGGATGCTCTCGCGGTGCGCACCTGGTGCGGACTCGCGCTCCGGGAGCTGGGGCGGGCGCGCGAGGAGATCGACGCCATCAATGTCTATCCGGTGGCCGACGGTGACACCGGGACCAACCTGTACCTGACGGTGGAGTCGGCCGCGGCGGCGGTCGAGGCGGTGTTCGCGGGGTACGAGGCCGCGGGCGGGGACGCCGATGGTGCGGGTGACGCCGGTCGTGCGGGTGGTGCCGGTGGTGCCGGTGGTGCGGGTGGGCCCACGGTCGCCGATGCCGTGCGGGCCATGGCGCACGGGGCGCTGATAGGGGCCCGCGGGAACTCCGGGACGATCCTCGCGCAACTGCTGCGGGGCATGGCTCAGGTGCTGGCCTCCGACCGGGAGAGCGCTCACACCGACGGGCAGGGCCTCCGGCTCGCCCTCCGCCGCGCCGCCGACTCCGCGCGCGAGGCCGTCGCCCATCCCGTCGAGGGCACGGTCCTCACGGTCGCTTCCGCGGCGGCCGACGCCGCGACCGGGGCCGAGGGCGACTGCGGCACGGTCGCCCGCGCCGCGTACGACGGCGCCCGCGCGGCCCTCGCGGCGACTCCGGGGCAGCTGGCCGTCCTGGAGCGGGCCGGGGTCGTGGACGCGGGCGGGCGGGGCTTGGTGGCGGTGCTGGGGGCGTTGGTGGAGACGTTCACGGGGCAGCAGCCGGGGGCTGTCACGGGGAACGGGGTGCACGCGCGCGACGGGGTGCACGCGCGCGTGGGGACTGCCGGAGTCGGTGAGGACGCCTCCGGGGAGTGTGCGGACGGCGGGCCCGAAGCGGGCGGGCCGGCGTTCGAGGTGATCTACCTCCTGGAGGCCGAGGACGCCGCCGTGGCCCGGTTGCGGCAGCGGCTCGACAGGCTGGGGGACTCGCTCGTCGTGGTCGGCGGGGACGGGCTGTGGAACGTCCACGTGCACGTCGACGACGCCGGGGCCGCGGTCGAGGCCGGGGTCGAGGCGGGGCGGCCGTACCGGATCCGGATCACACACTTCGGGGCCGGGGACGCACACATGGCCGGTGACGGTGGGCGTCCGGTGCGGGAACGCGTCCCGCGCGCGGTCGTGGCCGTCGTGCCGGGGGAGGGGCTGGCCGGGCTGTACACCGAGGCCGGGGCCACCACGGTGCTGGCCCGCCCGGGGGAGCCGCCGGCCAGTGGGGAGCTCGTCGAGGCCGTACGGCGTGCCCACGCGCGCGAGGTGGTGTTGCTGCCGAACGACACGGAGCTGCGCCATACCGCTGCCGCTGCGGCGGAGCAGGCCCGGGCGGAGGGTGTCCGTGTCGCGTTGATCCCCACCCGTTCCGCCGTCCAGGGGATCGCGGCTCTCGCCGTCCATGAACCGGGCCGTCGTTTCGACGAGGACGTCGTTTCCATGACCTCGGCGGCCGGGGCGACGCGGTATGCGGAGGTCGTGATCGCCGAACGTCAGTCCTGGACCATGGCCGGCATCTGCCAGGCCGGCGATGTCCTCGGTCTCATCGAAGGTGACGTCGCCGTCATCGGCTCCGATGTCACGGCCACCGCGGAGATGGTCGTCGACCGGATGCTCGCCGCGGGCGGTGAGATGGTCACCCTGGTCCTCGGCGATGACGCTCCCGAGTCGGTTGTGGGGCATCTTGAGGCGCGTGTGCGGGAGTTGTATCTCGCCGTGGACACGGTGGTGTACCGGGGAGGCCGCCAGGGGGCGTTGCTGCTGATCGGGGTGGAGTAGGGGTCTTTCGCCCCCGCCGCTCCTACCCGTCCCATCCTTCAGGGGCTCTGCCCCTTCGACCCCGTAGCCCGGCAGGGGGTGGGTGGTGTGGGTTGGTTGGGGGTGTGGGTTGTGTGTGGCTGGTCGCGCCCACGCAGCGGAGCCGCACATCGATACAGCCCCGCGCCTTTTGTGGGGCGCGGCTTCGGCACAGGTCTGCAACCAGTCGGCCCTCCCCCGCGCGGAGCCTTTTCAGCCCTGGCTGGGCACCCTCAGCCCGTCCGGAGTTTGAGGGCGAGGCCGGAGGCCGATTCACTGCCCACCCAGCCGCACACTCCCATCCCACCCCAGACACCCCCAGCCTGTCCGGCGTCTGAGGACGAGGCCGGAGGCCGATTCACCGCCCACCCAGCCGCACACTTCCAGCCCACCCCGGCCCCCTCCAGCCTGTCCGGCGTTTGAGGACGAGCCCGTTCAGGCCGATCCACAGCAACCCCCACCGGCCCGCTGGCACCCCACCGGCCCGCTGGCACCCCACCCACCCCGGAGGGCCAGGGGGCGGAGCCTCCAGGGGCCGGGGTCGAAGGGGCGGAGCCCCTGGAGGATGGGACGGGTAGGGGCGGCGGGGGCGAGGCAACGCGGTGGGGTGTGCGCCGGTCAGGCGTTGGGCGGGGGGTCTGTCAGCTGGAGCATGCGTTCGGCCTCGGCTCGGCGGGCCTGGGCGGGGGCGTCGTCGCGGCCCTCGTAGGCGGAGAGCACCGCACGCGCGCGGGAGGCCGCCTCGGCCGGGCGGCGGAGGTCGGCGGCCAGCCAGCCGGCGGCGAGTTCGGCGGCGGTGCGGGCGTCGAGGCCGTCGGGGCCGAGGGAGGCGTAGAGGGAGACGGCCTGCGAGACGTGGTGCAGGGACTCCTCGAACACCGGCCGGAGGACGGAGAAGTCCGCGCCGTCCGGGAGGGAGCGGGCGACCAGGTCACCGAACTGGCGGCGGGTCTCGGCCAGTTCGGCGACGAGGCGGGGCCGTTCCTCCTCGGCGGGACCGGCCCGCAGCGCCTCCTCGCACTCCCGTACCGCCGCCCCCATCAACTCCCGCGCCCCCACGAGCCCTTCGTCCTCGCCCAGCGCGAGCCACGCACGCGCGCGTACGGCACGGACGAGCCCGTGGACGTTGCCGAGGGACCCCCACAGCTCGCCCGCGCGGGCGTACGCCTGGTCGGCCTCGGCGGCGAGCCCCGCGTGGCCGAGGGCCTCGGCGGCGAGGTGGGCGAGCATGGCGTGGTCGCGCTGCTCGGGCCAGTGCCGGGCGATCTCGGCGGCCTGCAGCCAGCGCTGGGCGGCCTCACGGTGCTCCCCGAGTTCGGTGAGGCACTCACCCAGCCACCACTGGGTCTGGACGACCGCCCCGTCGCCGTGCGTCTCGGTGGTGAGGTCCGGCAGTGCGGACTCCAGGACCTCCGCCGCCTCCGCCCACCGGTCCTGCCGCAGCAGGAAGCCGCCGAGCTGATGCCGCGCCCACGCGCCGAGCGTCGCCGACTCGCCCGCCTCGTCGGCCCAGTGCGCCGCCTCCAGGGCATGCGCCGAGGCCTCCGCGAACCGTTCCGCCTCGGCGAGGACCTCGGCGAGCTGGAGGTTCAGCTGGGCGTGCCCCATCGGCTCCAGGTACGGCCCGCCGTGCTCCAGCGCCGCCCTTGCCGCCCGCTCGGCGGTCTCCAGGTCCCCGAGGTGCCGCGCGGCCCCGGTGAGCCGCGCCTCGCACTCCACCGCGAACCACGGCAGCCCGGCGGCCCCGTACGTCTCCGCGGCCTCGGCGAAGAGCCCCGCCGCGGCCGCCGCACCCTCGGTGGTCCCGTCGTGCGCGGCCAGCTCCGCGAGCATCGACCGCGCCTCCGCGGCCCGCGCGGCCAGCCGTACGTCCTCGGCCGTGTGCGGCTCGACCAGCGTCAGCAGCTCCCGTACGGCCTCCTCGGCGGCCCCGGAGTCCCCCGCTTCCTCGTACACCAGCTGCATCAGGGTCCGCGCCCGGTTCACCAGGACCGACGCCGTCTGCCGTACGCCGGTACCGCCTTCGGCGAAGAGGGCCAGCACCTTCTCGTACGGTTCGGAGATCAGGGCCAGGGCCGGTTCCGGGTGCCCTGTCATGGCGTGGACGCGGGCTCCACGCGCGCGTGCCGCCAGGGCCTCGCCGGGGTCGCCCGCCTCCGCGTACAGCTCGGCCGCGCGGTCGAACAAGGGCTTGCCTTCAGGGCCGAGGCCCATCGCCTCATGGTCGACGAGCTCCGCCCGGTCGTACGACTCCAGCTCCGCGCCCTCGGCGTGAGCCACCCGCGCCACGGCCGCCCAGGCCTCGACGGAGCGGGGATCCGCGGCGGCGGTCAGCCGTCGTGCCTCGGAGAGCAGGGCGGCCAGATCCGGGGTGCCCGCCGGGGCCGATTCCGTGGCGGCCGGGGGGCGGGGTGCCGGCACGGGCACCTTTCGCGTCGACCGCACGCCCAGCGGCAGGCGGTCCACCAGCGGCCGCTGGTCCATCCGCTCCCGGACGTGCGTGCTGACATACGCGGTGCCATTGCGCTCGTCGAAGCGGGCGGCCAGGGAAAGGGCCTCCTCACGCGCGTGGGAGGCCAGTTCGAGGGCGGTCCAGGTGCGGCCGGCCGGACCGGGGACCGTTTGATCACCCAACCCACACGCGGCCACGCGGTCCATGAGCAGCGCCACCACGGACATGTAGTCCATCCTGCTGCGTGGGTCTCCGGAGTCCGTGAAGTACGCCGGTCGCTCGGCCAGCAGCTCCAGGCCGCGCGCCTCGTTCCCGGTCAGGGCGCAGAACTCGACGTGGTCCGCGTACGCGCCCCGCATGCTCTCCATGGCCCGTACGAGGCGGAAGCCGCGCAGATGGTGGGCGCGGGCCTCGTCCGGGCGGCCCAGGCGCAGCAGCGGCAGCAGGGAGGACGCCAGGACGGTGTGCGGCTCGTGGGCGCAGGTGTACTCACCCTCCAGGACCGGCCCCCACAGCTCCAGGGCCTCGGCGTCCTCGCGCAGCCGCGACTGCCACCAGCCCTGCCCGTGCAGCTCACACGCGTGGCAGTCGGCCATGCTGTCGCGGTCGGCGGCCAGCCACGCCCCGTACGCCCGCTCGGCCCGCTCCAGGTCCCCGACGTGCGCGGCCACGCTGAACTCGGCGCTGCGCACGGCCCGTTCGGAGTGCCCGGCCAGGCGGTAGCGGCGCTCCATCTCGCCGAGCCACTTCTCGATGGAGGCGAGCGGAATGTGCGGCTGGTTGAGCATGCCGGCCGACATCCACTTGAAGACCCAGTGCAAGGAGTGGATCTCGTACTCGTCGAAGTCCTCGGGGTGTTCGTCCCACATGCGCAGCAGGCGCGCGAAGGGAACGAACATCTTGTCCTTCTCGGAGCTGTAGTTGTAGACCTTCAGCTGGTGTCCGAGCGCCTCGATCACGGCGAGCGGGATGTTCAGCTTCTCGGCCTGCGTGAGCAGGTGCTCCGCGCGCGTGTTGCGCGCCGGTCCCTCCGGCTGCTCGTAGTTGTCCGCCATGGCCCGGCGCAGCTCGTCGAAGTCCGTGATGTCTGCGAATTCGCTGATCCCGCTCATCGGCGGCCGTCCTCCCCGGACTCGGTGTGGGTGGCCCATTCGAGCAGGCCGATGAACGCGCGGTTCAGCAGCGCGGAGTCCTGGGGCCGCAGCGGGCGCTGGGCCATGAGCAGGGCCTGCCCGTAGAGGGACTCCGTGGCGGTGCCGATCAGCTCCGGGTCGCCCAGGGAACTGATCCTCCGGATCAGCGGGTTGAGGTGGTTGAGCACCAGACGCGCGCGTGGGGCACTGCCCCGGAGGGAGCCGAGGATGCCCGACCACAGGTCGTCGGCCTGTTCCTCGGCCTCCGCGCGGGCCTGCTCGTGCCGGGCCGCGCGGTCGTCCAAGTGCAGGGCGGGGACGGAGAGCGGGTGGAAGGCGCGCAGGACCACGTCGCAGCCCAGGGGGTCGAGTTTCGCCCGTGCTGCCGACAGGAAGCCCGCCAGCGCCAGTTCCTCGGCCGGGTCCACGGCGTCCAGGTGCGCCGTCACGGTGTCCGCGTCCAGTTCGGCGACCACTGTCCCCGGGCGGACGGACGGCAGCGCCTCGACCAGCTCACTGTCGTACGTGTAACCGCCGTTGACGACTCCGACGCCCTGCGCGGAGGCGATCGGCGCGACCTGGCGGTACTCCTCCACGGTCCGCGTGAAGTGGACCACCGGGTGCCGCTGCGCGAACTCCTCCAGGGACAGCCGCCCGTCGGTCGTCTCGAACGGCAGCCACGGCAGCATCGTCCGCAGCATCTCCCTGTCGTGCCGCGCCAGGGACTTCACGCCCAGGTGGTGCACCGACAGGAAGGCCGCGAGGCGCTCAGGGTCGCCCGCGGCCAGCCCGGTCAGCCAGGTGCGAATCCTTTCGCCCAGGGCCTCCCGTACGGCCGCGAGGGTCTCGTCCTCGTACAGCGACTCCCGGGACGCGGTGGGCCGCAGGCTGTCCGTGTCGAGGACGCAGCGCACGAAGAACGCCCAGTCCGGCAGCAGCTGTTCGGCCCGCTCGGTGAGCAGCATGCCCTTCAGATGCACGCGGTGGCTCGCGCGCTGGGCGGGGCTGACGGCGGTCGGCAGCACGTACGCCACGCCCCGGATCCCGGCGAGCGGCACGTCCAGCTCGATCGAGTCCAGCGGGGTGAACCCGAACTGGTCGTGGCAGTGGCGGGCGAGGGCCACCCTCCGGGTGGCGGGGGAGGGGTACGAACGGTCCCAGGGCGCCGGCAGATCGGTGACCGCCTCGTCGCCCACACGCACGTCGTACGGCAGCAGCGAGCCGAAGTCCCGTGCCAGGGACAGGACCCGGTCGTGGCTCAGCCAGTCGGCGGCACCGGGCCGCGCGACCAGGTGCACGGTGGTGCCCGGTTCGGGGTGGGCCTCGTCGGGCAGAGTGCGCACGGTGTACGAGCCGTCGTCGGCCGCCGTCCACTCCACGGGCGCCGCGTCGGGCGTACGGGCGCTGCGGCTGACGACCCGGATGCGTTCGGCGACCACGAAACACGCCAGCAACCCGATGCCGAACTGCCCGAGGAAGTCGGAGCGGGCCTCCTGAAGTCCGTCGGCGCGCTTGGAACTGCGCCCGATGGTGGCCAGCAGGCTGTGCACGTCGGACTCGGTGAGCCCCACGCCGGAGTCCTCGACCCGCAGGGCACCGCCCTGGGCGGACAGCCGTACCCGGGCGGGCGCGTCGGGCTGCTCGGCGCGGCGCGCGGTGATCGCGTCCACGGCGTTCTGCAGCAGCTCGCGCAGATAGACCTTCGGACTGGAGTACAGATGATGGGAGAGCAGGTCCACCAGACCGCGCAGGTCGACCTGGAACGTATGAGGTGACTGAGGTGCCTGGGATGACTGTGAGGTCTGGGAATCCATCGTCGCTGCGCCGGTGGGTGGGGGTCTGGCGACGGCGCGGGGTCGGGCGGTACCGCGAGACGGCGACCGCGGACGGGAGGCGGGTGGGCCATCCTAGGCCGCGAACAACCCGTCTGACCAGCGGATTTCAAGGACGTATACGGCATTGTCAGTGTCGTGGTGTGCAATGGATCTCGTGCCCGCACTGGAAGAACCACTGAAAAAGGTGCTCGGCCCCGCCACCGCGAAGGTGATGGCCGAGCACCTCGGCCTGCACACCGTCGGCGACCTCCTGCACCACTATCCGCGCAGATACGAGGAGCGGGGCCAGCTCACCCACCTCGCCGACCTGCCCATGGACGAGCATGTGACGGTGGTCGCCCAGGTCGCCGACGCCCGCCTGCACACGTTCGCCTCGGCCAAGGCCCCGCGCGGCAAGGGCCAGCGTCTCGAAGTCACCATCACGGACGGCAGCGGCCGCCTGCAGCTGGTCTTCTTCGGCCACGGTGTGCACAAGCCCCACAAGGAGCTGCTGCCGGGCACACGCGCGCTGTTCGCCGGCAAGGTCTCCGTCTTCAACCGCCGCCTCCAGCTGGCCCATCCGGCGTACGAGCTGCTGCGCGGCGACACCGGGGAGGCCGCCGAGACCATCGACTCCTGGGCCGGCGCCCTCATCCCGATCTACCCGGCCACCGCCAAGCTGGAGTCCTGGAAGATCGCCAAGTCGGTCCAGACGGTCCTCCCGAGCGCCCAGGAGGCCGTCGACCCCCTGCCGGACTCCCTCCGGGAAGGCCGGGGCCTGGTCTCCCTCCCCGAAGCCCTCCTGAAGATCCACCGCCCCCACACCAAGGCCGACGTCGCCGACGCCCGCGACCGCCTCAAGTGGGACGAGGCCTTCGTCCTCCAGGTCGCCCTGGCCCGCCGCCGGTACGCCGACGCCCAACTCCCGGCCGTGGCCCGCAAACCCAAGCCCGACGGCCTCCTCGCCGCCTTCGACGACCGCCTCCCCTTCACCCTCACCGAAGGCCAGCGGAAGGTCTCCAAGGAGATCTTCGACGACCTGGCCACCGAGCATCCGATGCACCGGCTGCTCCAGGGAGAGGTCGGTTCCGGGAAGACGATGGTCGCCCTGCGCGCCATGCTCGCCGTCGTCGACACGGGCGGGCAGGCGGCCATGCTCGCGCCCACCGAGGTGCTGGCCCAGCAGCACCACCGGTCGATCGTCGAGATGATGGGCGAGCTGGCCGAGGGCGGGATGCTCGGCGGGGCCGAGCAGGCCACCAAGGTGGTGCTGCTGACCGGGTCGATGGGCGCGGCGGCCCGTCGGCAGGCGCTGCTCGACCTGGTCACCGGGGAGGCCGGGCTCGTGATCGGCACGCATGCGCTGATCGAGGACAAGGTGCAGTTCCACGACCTCGGACTGGTGGTCGTGGACGAGCAGCACCGGTTCGGCGTCGAGCAGCGGGACGCCCTGCGCGGCAAGGGCAAGCAGCCGCCGCACCTGCTGGTCATGACAGCCACGCCCATTCCGCGTACGGTCGCGATGACCGTCTTCGGCGACCTGGAGACCTCGGTCCTGGACCAGCTCCCGGCCGGGCGCTCGCCGATCGCCAGCCATGTCGTCCCGGCCGCCGACAAGCCGCACTTCCTGGCCAGGGCTTGGGAGCGGGTGCGCGAGGAGGCCGGGAACGGCCATCAGGCGTACGTGGTCTGCCCGCGTATCGGGGACGAGGAGGACGACCCGAAGAAGGGCGGCAAGAAGTCCCCCGAGGACGAGGCCGAGAAGAGGCCGCCCCTCGCCGTCCTGGACGTGGCCGACCAGCTCACCAAGGGCCCCCTCCAGGGGCTGAAGGTCGAGGTCCTGCACGGGCGTATGCAGCCCGACGACAAGGACGCGGTGATGCGCCGCTTCGCGGCGGGCGAGACGGACGTCCTGGTGGCGACCACCGTGATCGAGGTCGGCGTGAACGTCCCGAACGCCACGGTGATGGTGATCATGGACGCCGACCGGTTCGGCGTCTCCCAGCTCCACCAGCTGCGCGGCCGCGTCGGCCGGGGCTCGGCCCCCGGGCTCTGTCTCCTGGTCACCGAGATGCCCGAGGCCAGCGCGGCACGCCAGCGCCTGAACGCGGTGGCCTCCACCCTCGACGGCTTCGAACTCTCCCGCATCGACCTCGAACAGCGCCGCGAGGGCGACGTCCTCGGCCAGGCCCAGTCCGGCGCCCGCACCTCGCTGCGCATGCTCGCCGTCATCGAGGACGAGGAGATCATCGCCGAAGCCCGTGAGGAGGCGGCGGCGGTGGTCGCCGCCGACCCGGAGCTGGAGCGGCTCCCGGGCCTGCGCACGGCCCTGGACGCGCTGCTGGACGAGGAGCGGGAGCAGTACCTCGACAAGGGGTGAGGCGGCCGGGACCGGTCGAGTGTCCCGCCCGGCAGGGGAGGGGGGCGGTACAGCATCGCGGGACGACCGCCCTCCGCCGGGCCGAGCGCGGCGCTCGTGCTTTCGGCAAGGGCGTGGGCAGTGGCTCGAAGAGGCCTGATGCGGCCGGGGGAGTGTCCCGGTGGGCCGGGCTGTTGCCACGCGCGGGCGAGGTTCTCTGCCGGGCCGGGTGTGGTGCCTGTGCCCTTTGTGTCTCGGGTTGGACGACGGGCGTAAGCGGTGCTTCGAAGAGGAGTTGGCGTCGTGCGCGGGTGGGGTTCTCTGCTGGGCGGGGTGGGGCGTGGTGCCTTTGCGCCCGGGGGTGCGATGGGCGTGTGCTGTGGCTTGAAGAGGGCTGGCATGGCTGGTGTGAGCGGGGCTGGTGGGGTGGGTTGGCGTCGTGCGCGGGTGGGGTTCTCTGCTGGGCGGGGTGGGGCGTGGTGCCTTTGCGCCCGGGGGTGCGATGGGCGTGTGCAGTGCCTCGCAGAGGGCCGACCTGGCGGGGGTGGCCCGTGGGGAGGGCCGGTGTCGTACGCGGGCGAGGTTCCCCGCCGGGCCCAGGCCTGTGCCCGTACCCCTGGCCCGCCCCGGGCGCCCTGTCCGCCGAGAAGCGTGAGTGGTGGCTCCGGGCGGGCCGACGTGGCCGGGAGCGGGCGCGGTGTTCGGGGAGGAGGGCTGAGAGACTGGAGGGGCATCCGCCGCTGGGCGGCCCCAGGCTCAGGGCACCGCCCCGTACACCGACAAGGACCCAACAGATGACCCGCGTGATCGCCGGCCGGGCCGGTGGACGCCGTCTGGCCGTGCCGCCGGGCAACGGCACCCGTCCCACCTCCGACCGGGCGCGCGAGGGCCTCTTCTCGACCTGGGAGTCCCTGCTCGGCGGCCCGCTGGACGGTGAGCGCGTCCTCGACCTCTACGCCGGCTCCGGTGCCGTGGGCCTCGAAGCCCTGTCCCGGGGCGCGGGGCACGCCCTCCTCGTCGAGACCGACGCCCGAGCCGTGCGCACGCTGCGCGAGAACGTCAGGGCGCTGGGCCTCCCCGGCGCCGAGGTCCGGGCGGGCAAAGCGGAACAGATCCTCCGAGGGGCGGCGCCGGAAACTCCGTATGACCTCGTCTTCCTCGACCCGCCGTACGCGGTCGCGGACGGAGATCTTCGCGAGATCCTGCTCACACTCCGCACGGAGGGGTGGCTCGCGGAGGAAGCGCTCGTCACCGTGGAGCGCAGCACCAGAGGTGGTGAATTCGGGTGGCCGGAGGGCTTCGAGGCGATCCGGGCCCGTCGCTACGGCGAAGGGACGTTTTGGTACGGTCGCGCCGCCTCTACGTGCGAAGACGCACGATGACCGGACCGGAGAGCGAGGGAACTCAAGTGCGCCGTGCCGTCTGTCCCGGGTCGTTCGACCCCGTCACCAATGGCCACCTCGACATCATCGCCCGCGCCTCCAGGCTGTACGACGAGGTCTACGTCGCGGTGATGATCAACCAGTCCAAGCGGGGCCTGTTCGACGTCGACGAGCGGATGGACCTGATCCGCCAGGTCACCGCCGAGTACGAGAACGTGATCGTCGAGTCCCACCACGGCCTCCTCGTCGACTTCTGCAAGCAGCGCGACATCCCGGCCATCGTCAAGGGCCTGCGCGCGGTCAGCGACTTCGACTACGAGCTCCAGATGGCCCAGATGAACAACGGCCTCTCCGGCGTGGAGACCCTCTTCGTCCCCACCAACCCCACCTACAGCTTCCTGTCCTCCTCGCTCGTCAAGGAGGTCGCGGCCTGGGGCGGCGATGTCTCCCACCTGGTGCCGCCGGCGGTCCTGGACGCCCTCGCCCAGCGCCTCAAGAAGGACTGACAGAAAGACTGAGGACAAAAGGACTCGCAAAAGAACCGAACAGGCCTGGACAGGCCCGAAGAGGCTGACAAACCGTCACCCGGTGTCGGGCAGGCGCCCCAGGGTCGTACAGTCGACCCGTCCGTCTCCAACACAGCTTTAGAGAGTGGCGAGCACAGGTGGACGTGCAGAAGAAGCTCGACGAGATCGTCGCGACGATCTCCGGCGCCCGGTCGATGCCCATGTCGGCCTCGTGCGTGGTCAACCGCGCCGAGCTGCTCTCGATGCTCGAAGAGGTGCGCGCGGCCCTGCCCGGCTCTCTGGCCGAGGCCCAGGAGCTGATCGGCGACCGCGAGCAGATGGTCGAGCGGGCCCGCCAGGAGGCCGAGCGGATCATCGAGACCGCACACGCCGAGCGCGGCTCCCTGATCTCCGACACCGAGGTCGCCCGCCGCTCCCAGAACGAGGCCGACCGCATCCTCGCCGAGGCCCGCCAGGAGGCCGAGGAGGTCCGCGCCGAGGCTGACGACTACGTCGACTCCAAGCTCGCCAACTTCGAGGTCGTCCTCACCAAGACCCTCGGCTCCGTCGGCCGCGGCCGCGAGAAGCTCCTCGGCACCGGCCCCGGTCTGGACGAGCAGGGGTACGAGGACGAGGACGCCCCCGAGCGCAGCCACGACCCCGAGACCCTGCGCCGCGACGCCGACGCGTACGTGGACACCAAGCTCGGCGCCTTCGAGGCCGTCCTCGCCAAGACCCTGGAGGCCGTCGGCAAGGGCCGGCAGAAGCTCCACGGCCGTATCGCCACCGACGACCTCGGCGTCCTCGCCCTGAACGACGACGGCACTCCCGCTCAGCACACCAGCGACGCCGACTACCTCGACGAGCTGTCCGCCCTCGCGCAGACCCCGCAGCCCGCCGCCCAGGCCGCCGTCGCCCCGGAGATCCCGGCCCAGCAGCCGTACCCGCAGCAACAGGACGTGTACGCGTCATACCAGCAGGACCAGTACGGGTACCAGCAGCAGTACGCCCAGCAGGACCCGTACGGCTACCAGCAGGCCGATCCGTACGCCGCGTACCCGCAGCAGCCCGCGTACCACCCGAACCAGGACCAGCAGGGGTACACACAGCCGCAGGCGCAGCCCCAGACGCAACCACAGGCCCACGCGCTGGACGAGACCAGTCTCTTCGACACCAGCATGATCAGCGCCGAGCAGCTGCGGCAGTACGAGCAGGGCCGGCAGTACGAGCAGGGCCGCTGACGCCGGATTGGGCCGACAGCGAAAGGTCCAGTATCCTGGCTCTTCGGTCGCGAGTACGCCCGCGATCAACGCTGCCCTCGGCGTTTCAAGACAGATGACCTTCTTGGAGCCGGGCGGTATCCCTCGAGTTTCGAAGACCGAAAGCAGGAATGGCCCTGAACGCCCGCCTCGACCACCGCAACCCTCTCGTGTTCGACACACACGAGCTGGGGCGACGTCCTGGTGCGCTGCAGCGCCTGACCCGTACGGTCGACGCCCCCAAGGACTTCGGTGTCCAGGGGGTCGTCGGAGTGCCGGAAGGCGCCCCGGTGGAGCTCGAACTCCGCCTGGAGTCGGTCATGGAAGGTGTGCTCGTCACAGGCACCGCCCGTGCAACGGCCGAGGGGGAGTGCGTAAGGTGTCTGGAGCTGCTTCAGCTGGACGTCGAAGCGGACTTCCAGGAGATGTTCTCGTACCCTGACGCCGATGACCGGGGCCGCGTGAAGGCGGAACCGGCCGACGACGCCGAGGAAGACGAGGACAGGCTCTTTATCGAGGACGGCCTGTTCGACCTCGAACCCGTGCTGCGCGATGCGGTGGTGCTCGCACTGCCGATGCAGCCGGTGTGCCAGGACGACTGCCCCGGCCTGTGCTCCGAGTGCGGAGTACGGCTCGCGGACGTCCCGGACCACCACCACGATGCCGTCGACATCCGTTGGGCGGCTTTGCAGGGACTCGCCGGTTCACTCGAAGACGGCGAGAAGGACGAGATGAGCGGCGCCGAACCGGGCGTCGACGAGAAGCAGGAGAAGTAGCCGTGGCTGTTCCGAAGCGGAAGATGTCGCGCAGCAACACGCGCCACCGCCGGTCGCAGTGGAAGGCTGCGGTCCCCACCCTGGTTGCGTGCGAGCGCTGCCACGAGCCCAAGCAGCAGCACATCGCGTGCCCGTCGTGCGGCACTTACAACAAGCGTCAGGTCCTCGAGGTCTGAGCGGCTGGTGAGAGGCACCGTGTCTAGCCCCAAAAAGGCGGATGACGCCAAGGTAAGTAGTCCCCGCCAGCGCGGGGGCTCGGCGGACAACACGGCCTCGTCCCACACGCTTCTGGAAGGGCGGCTCGGCTACAAGGTCGAGTCCGCCCTTCTGGTGCGCGCGCTCACCCACCGTTCGTACGCGTACGAGAACGGCGGTCTGCCCACCAACGAGCGCCTGGAGTTCCTCGGGGACTCCGTGCTCGGCCTGGTCGTGACGGACACGCTGTACCGCACCCACCCCGACCTGCCCGAGGGCCAACTGGCCAAGCTGCGGGCCGCGGTGGTCAACTCGCGTGCGCTGGCGGAGGTGGGCCGAGGCCTCGACCTCGGTTCCTTCATCCGGCTCGGCCGGGGCGAGGAAGGCACGGGTGGCCGGGACAAGGCGTCCATCCTCGCCGACACCCTTGAAGCGGTGATCGGCGCGGTCTATCTCGACCAGGGGCTCGATTCGGCGGCGGAGCTGGTGCACCGCCTGTTCGACCCGCTGATCGAGAAGTCCTCGAATCTCGGGGCCGGCCTGGACTGGAAGACCAGTCTCCAGGAGCTCACCGCGACCGAGGGGCTCGGCGTGCCCGAGTACCTGGTCACGGAGACCGGCCCGGACCACGAGAAGACCTTTACTGCTGCCGCCCGCGTCGGAGGCGTCTCGTACGGCACCGGCACCGGCCGCAGCAAGAAGGAAGCGGAGCAGCAGGCGGCCGAGTCCGCCTGGCGTTCGATCCGCTCCGCGGCGGACGAGCGTGCGAAGGCGGCCGCCGAGGCCGCTGAGGCCGCCGCCGCGGAAGGCTCAGCCGACGCCCCGTCGGGCGCCGCCCAGGCCTGAGCAGCCGGACTTCCTCGGAGCCCTCACCGGACACCGTCCGGCGGGGGCTCCGCGTGCTCCGGGCGTGATGGCCGAGGGCCGTGCCGGTTCGGCAGCACCGGTCCGCGCCGTCGTGGCCGGTCGCCGGAGGGCAGGGGACCGGCGCCCCCCCGCCGCGCGCTACGCTGCGGACATCGCCCTGTCACCCCTCCGGAGGACCCCGTGCCCGAACTTCCCGAGGTCGAGGTCGTACGGCGCGGACTCGACCGCTGGGTGGCCCACCGGACCGTCGCCGACGTCGAGGTGCTGCACCCGAGGGCGATCCGGCGCCACCTGGCCGGGGCCGACGACTTCGCGCACCGGCTCAAGGGGCACCGCATCGGTGAGCCGAGCCGTCGCGGCAAGTACCTGTGGCTGCCTGCCGAGGACACCGGCACCGCCGTACTCGCCCACCTCGGGATGAGCGGCCAGCTGCTGGTGCAGCCGCACGCGACGCCCGACGAGAAGCACCTCCGTATCCGCGTACGGTTCGCGGACGTCCTGGGCACCGAGCTCCGCTTCGTGGACCAACGCACCTTCGGTGGGCTGTCGTTGCACGACACGACCCCCGACGGGCTGCCCGACGTCATCGCGCACATCGCGCGCGACCCCCTCGACCCGCTCTTCGACGACGAGGCGTTCCACCGGGTGCTGCGCAGCAAACGTACGACGATCAAACGCGCCCTGCTGGACCAGTCGTTGATCAGCGGGGTTGGCAACATCTATGCGGACGAGGCGCTTTGGCGCGCACGCATCCACTACGAGCGCCCGACCGCCGGTTTCACGCGCCCCCGCACCACCGAACTCCTCGGCCACGTACGGGATGTGATGAACGCGGCCCTCGCCGCGGGCGGCACGAGCTTCGACAGCCTGTACGTCAACATCAATGGCGAGTCGGGGTACTTCGACCGCTCGCTCGACGCGTACGGGCGTGAGGGACTGCCGTGTCGGCGGTGTGCCACGCCGATGCGCAGGCGGCCCTGGATGAACCGGTCCAGCTACTTCTGCCCGAAGTGTCAGCGGGCGCCGCGCGTGGCGTCGTAACGCTCCCGGGCCCGGAGCACGTCGTCCATATGGCTCTCCACCAGCTCGACGAGGGCCATCAGGCGCTCGGAGACCTCGCGGCCGAGCGGGGTGAGGGAGTAGTCGACACGCGGCGGGTTCGTGGGCTGGGCGTCGCGGTGGACCAGACCGTCGCGCTCCAGGGCGTGCAGGGTCTGGGAGAGCATCTTCTCGCTGACGCCGTCGACACGGCGGCGTAGCTCGTTGAAGCGGAGCGTGCCCTGGTACAGAGCGGCCAGCGTGAGACCGCCCCAGCGGCCCGTGACGTGCTCCAGGGTGCCTCGCGACGGGCAGTTCCTGGCGAACACGTCGAACGCGAGATCCTCGAAGCTCTGCGGGCTCGCGGGCTCCCGCACGGGCGTCGCGGCGGTCTGCGCGGTGGATTCCATACGCCGAGGATACTCCCGCACAGCGCTAACCAAAAGGTTGCACTTACTTCTGGTTAGCGCTTGCGGATCCTGCGGGGCCTTGCGGGGCTCTGCGGGGTCTTGCAGGGCTCAGTAGCCGAAGTCCTGCGTCCACCACGGTCCGCCGGCACCGAGGTGCACGCCGACGCCGAGGGTGGTGAAGTCGCAGTTCAGGATGTTGGCGCGGTGGCCGGGGCTGTCCATCCAGGCCTTCATGACCGCCTCGGCGGTGGCCTGGCCGCGGGCGATGTTCTCGCCGCCGAGGCCGGCGATCCCGAGCGCGGACGCGCGGTCCCACGGGTCGCTGCCGTCGGGGTCGATGTGGTCGAAGAACTCGCGCAGGGCCATGTCCTTGCTGAACGCCTCGGCCAGCTTCGCCAGCGCGCTGTTCGCCGCCACCGGGTCGCAGCCCGCCTTGGCGCGCTCCACGTTGACCAGCCTGAGCACCTCGGCCTCGGCCTGGGCCTCCGCGGAGATCTCCACCGGGGCCTCGGGCGCCGGCTCCTTGGTCTCTTTCTCGGCCGGCTTCTTGGTCTTCTCCGGCTTGGGCGCTGGGGCCTTCTCGGACGGCGCCTCCTCGGAGGGCGTCGGGGTCGGCGTGACCGGCTGTGAGGGGGTGGGGGGCGGCGGGGTGGGAGCGCGCTCGCCGTCGCGGCTCGCGGCCTCCTCCTCGGGGCGCTGCTCGCCGGCGGCGGCGCCGCCCGCGCCGCCCTGCTGGGTCGGCAGGCCCGACGGGGAGCCCGTCGGCAGCACCGTGTCGGCGCTGTTGCCGCCGCTCACGTTGTATGAGTCGCCCCCGGGCAGCACGCCGGTGGCCACCGCGACCGTGCCGATGGCGACGGCGGCGGAGACGCCGAGCAGGCCCGTGCGCACAGGTGTCACGGTCTTCTTCTGCTTGCGGTGTGAGCGCCTGCCCTGCGGGGTCTCGGCCTCCAGGACCGCGGCGAATCCGTACAGGTTCTCCGGGCCGTAGTACTCCGCGGGCGTGCCCTGCGTATCAGTGACCCCGGTGGCGCGGCCCGTGGCGGCGCGGCCGGCGGCGGAGCGTCGGTGGCGTCCCATGTCCTGTGCCTTCCTCGTCCTTGCGGTCAATGCCCTCACAGAACTCACACGAATGAGTGAGTTTCATATGAGATTCATTGGGTGTGGACGGTACAGCATGGCGCCAGGGGAGGAAGTGCTCCGAGGGACATTGGCCCGTTAGCGTGCACTCATGAACGAGGATGTACGGCTGGTCACGTGGGTGCGTGGACATGTCCAAGGGGTGGGTTTCCGCTGGTTCACCCGCGCCAAGGCCCTGGAGATCGGCGGACTGAGTGGTTTTGCTCTCAATCTCGCCGACGGACGGGTCCAGGTGGTCGCGGAGGGCCCGCGTGCGGCGTGTCAGGGTCTGCTCGACTGGCTCCAGGGCGACGACACACCCGGGCACGTGGACGGTGTCACTGAGATTTGGGACACGCCCCGCGGCGGCTACGAAGGCTTCGCCATCCGCTGAGCCTGTTCCGTGAAGCGGCCCGGTGACCAGGGCCGAACATGCCAGGGGCGCCTGCCCGGAGCGGAAATGACCTGGTGGTTGCCAAGAACCGCAGGTCGTGGCAGGCTCCGCGAGTAAGAGTGATCTCTGTGCCCCGAGGCCTCGCAGGAACCACCCGCGCCGCCCCATCAGGGCCGCGCGACCCCGGGTTGCCCGGCAAAGCGGGCGTGATCGTGTTGACCGTCAAACTTTTTGGTGAGACGCTGAAAGCCCCGCGCACCTTAGCTGTTTGGCATGGATGAACGGCAGCACAACTCCACAGTGCCAAGCACCGCGGGTGCGATTCCCTCACGACCCACACCGCTTCGGTCGGTCACTCAGTGTGGAGGACCATCCATCATGGCAAAGGCGCTTCTCGGTTACGTCGGCGGCTCCGACCCTCGACTCCTCGCCGAGATGCGACGGCTCCAGCAGCGCGTCCAGGACCTCGAATCCGAGCTTGTACGGATCCAGGCCGAGAACGACGAGCTGACGGCTGCCGCTTCTCACGACAGGATCATGGAGAGCATCGACGCACACCAGGCGGAGCCTGCGCTCACCTGATCGCTGCATCGCATACCACCGCACAACAACAGCAGTGGTTGGGCTTGTCGTATCAGCCGCTACGTTGTCAGATCTGCAAGGGGCGCCTTTTCGGCGTCCCTTCTTTCTTGCCCCCGCGCACCCTCTCACTCTCTTTAACGTCTGGTGTGCCCTGCACGTTCATGGGTGAAACCGCGCGTTCATGGAGTGAGACCGAGGCGAAAGGTAGAGTCCGGCTGCGTGCACCTCAAGGCGCTGACCCTGCGCGGGTTCAAATCGTTCGCCTCGGCGACCACGCTGCGGTTCGAGCCGGGGATCACCTGTGTCGTGGGCCCCAACGGCTCGGGCAAGTCCAATGTCGTGGACGCCCTGAGCTGGGTCATGGGCGAACAGGGGGCCAAGTCGCTGCGCGGCGGCAAGATGGAGGATGTCATCTTCGCCGGCACCACCGGGCGCCCGCCGCTCGGCCGCGCCGAGGTGTCCCTGACCATCGACAACTCCGACGGGGCGCTGCCCATCGAGTACGCCGAGGTCACCATCACGCGGATCATGTTCCGCAACGGCGGCAGCGAGTACCAGCTCAACGGTGATACGTGCCGTCTCCTCGACATCCAGGAACTCCTGTCCGACTCCGGCATCGGCCGCGAGATGCACGTCATCGTCGGCCAGGGCCAGCTCGACTCCGTCCTGCACGCCGACCCCATGGGCCGCCGCGCCTTCATCGAGGAGGCCGCGGGCGTCCTCAAACACCGCAAGCGCAAGGAGAAGGCGCTGCGGAAGCTGGACGCCATGCAGGCCAACCTGGCCCGCGTCCAGGACCTGACGGACGAGCTGCGCAGACAGCTGAAGCCGCTGGGCCGCCAGGCGGCGGTCGCCCGCCGGGCGGCCGTGATCCAGGCGGATCTCCGGGACGCGCGGCTGCGGCTGCTCGCCGACGATCTCGTACGACTCCGCCAGGCGCTCCAGGCGGAGGTCGCCGACGAGGCCGCGCTCAAGCAGCGCAAGGACGCCGCCGAGGCCGAGCTGAAGAGGGCGCTGCAACGGGAGGCGCTGCTGGAGGACGAGGTCCGGCAGCTCACACCGCGCCTCCAGCGGGCCCAGCAGACCTGGTACGAGCTCTCGCAGCTCGCCGAGCGGGTCCGGGGCACGATCTCCCTCGCCGACGCTCGCGTCAAGAGCGCCACCTCCGTGCCCGCCGAGGAACGGCGCGGACGCGACCCCGAGGACATGGAGCGCGAGGCCGCCCGCATCCGCGAACAGGAGGCCGAGCTCGAAGCGGCCCTGGAGGCGGCGGAACGGGCCCTGGAGGACACGGTCGCCCACCGGGCCGAGCTGGAGCGCGAGCTCGCCTTCGAGGAACGCCGCCTGAAGGACGTCGCCCGGGCCATCGCCGACCGCCGGGAGGGCTTGGCACGGCTCAACGGCCAGGTCAACGCCGCCCGCTCCCGCGCCGCTTCCGCCCAGGCCGAGATCGACCGCCTCGCCACCGCCCGCGACGAGGCCCAGGAACGCGCGGTCGCCGCCCAGGAGGAGTACGAGGCGCTGAAGGCCGAGGTCGACGGCCTCGACGCGGGCGACGCCTCGCTCGCCGAGCAGCACGAGGCGGCCAAGGCCGCGCTCGCCGAGGCCGAGTCCGCCCTCACCGCGGCCCGCGAGTCCGCCACCGCCGCCGAACGCGAGCGCGCCGCTACCCAGGCCCGCCACGAGGCCC
This sequence comes from Streptomyces sp. NPDC002845, assembly GCF_053591955.1. Classification (NCBI taxonomy): domain Bacteria; kingdom Bacillati; phylum Actinomycetota; class Actinomycetes; order Kitasatosporales; family Streptomycetaceae; genus Streptomyces; species Streptomyces sp. NPDC002845. Next base: position 145,670 of record NZ_JBSFUU010000006.1, read on the forward strand.
TCGCCCTCGGCCTGCGCCGCAAGGACGGCACGGGTGCGCTCCTCAGTGCGAAGGATCGTCTCTCCGGCCTCCTGGGCCCCGCCGCCGAACTCCTGACCGTGACCCCGGGCTACGAGACCCCCCTCGCAGCAGCCTTCGGCGCCGCCGCCGACGCCCTCGCGGTGACGACCCCCGCCTCGGCCGCCGAGGCCATCCGGCTGCTGCGGAAACAGGACGCGGGCCGGGCGGCACTGCTGTTGGCGGGGGCGCCGGAGGAGCAGCGGAGTGGCGGCCCGGGGGCGGAGGGCGGGCGCGGTGGGGGATCGGTCGGTGGTGCGGCTCCGGTGGGCAGTCG
>NZ_JBSFUU010000006.1:146100-214528 GCF_053591955.1 Streptomyces sp. NPDC002845
TCACGCCGAGGGGCTGGTCGGTGGTGTGGCGCAGGCGGGTGGTCGTACCGAGGGGCCCGGTGGCGGAGTGGCGCAGGTGGGCGGTCACGCCGAGGGGCTGGTCGGTGGTGTGGCGCAGGCGGGTGGTCGTACCGAGGGGCCCGGTGGCGGAGTGGCGCAGGTGGGCGGTCACGCCGAGGGGGCGGTCGGTGGTGTGGCGCAGGCGGGCGGTCGTGTCGAGGGGCCCGGCGGTGGGGTGGCTCAGGCGGGTGGCCAGGGCGCGGCGCCCGGCGGTGGCGTAGTCCCGCAGGGTGGTCGGACTGGGGAAACGTACGCGGCGGGCGCGGCCGACGGTGAGGCGGCGGGCGGTGGATTCGCCGACGGGCGGGACTCTTCCGGTGATTCCTGGGTCGGCGGGCCCGCCGAGGGGCAGGGGATCTCCGGCGTACCTCAGGGGTCGGGCGTCGACGGGTCGGTGCCTGCGGCAGGCGCGGTGCCGTACGGCGGTTCGGGTGTTGAGCGGGATTCTTCCGGTGGGGCTCGCGTTGGGGTGCCTGCCGATGGGCAGGGTGTCCCCGGTGAGCCCCGGCAGGCGGGTGTCGATGGGTTGGTGTTCCCGGCGGGGACGGCGGCGTCGTACGGCGGTTCGGGTGTTGCGCGGGAGCCTTTCGGCGAGGCTCGCGTGGGTTTGTACGCCGATGGGCAAGGCACCCCCGGTGCGCCCCGGCAGCACGGCACCGATGGGGCCGATGGGGCGCCGTTCGCGGGTGGCGGGCTTGCGGACGAGGCTGCTGCTGGGCGGGGTGCTCATGGAGTGCTGGGGCGAGCGCGGGCCGATGGGTCCCCCTTCGCCGCCGACCTCGTCCGAGCCCCAGCCGAACTCATGCCCGCCGTACGCCGGTTGCTGCGCGGGATTGTCGTGGTCGGCACCCTGGAGGACGCGGAGGACCTCGTCTACGCGCGGCCCGACCTCACCGCGGTCACCGCCGAAGGCGACCTGCTCGGGGCGCACTTCGCGCACGGCGGGTCGGCCGGGGCACCGAGCCTGCTCGAAGTGCAGGCGTCCGTCGACGAGGCGGCCTCCGAGCTGGAAGAACTCGCCGTGCGGTGCGAGGAGCTGACCGGGGCGCAGGAGCGGGCTGTCGAGCTGCGCAGGGAACGGGCGGCGCTTGTTGAGGAGCTGGGGGAACGGCGGCGCGCGGCCGAGCGGGAGAAGTCGGCGGTCGCGCAGCAGCTCGGGCGACTCGCCGGGCAGGCCAGGGGTGCCGCGGGCGAGGCCGAGCGCAGCACCGCCGCCGCCGCGCGGGCGCAGGAGGCGCTCGACAAGGCCGTGGAGGAAGTCGAGGAGCTCGCTGAACGGCTCGCTGTCGCCGAGGAACTGCCCGTGGAGGAGGAGCCCGACACCTCCGTACGGGACCGGCTCGCCGCCGATGGGGCCAACGCGCGGCAGACCGAGATGGAGGCCCGGCTCCAGGTGCGCACGCACGAGGAGCGGGTCAAGGGGCTTGCCGGGCGGGCCGATTCGCTGGACCGGGCTGCGCGCGCCGAACGAGAGGCGCGGGCGCGGGCCGAGCAGCGCAGGGCGCGGTTGCGGCACGAGGCCGCAGTCGCCGAGGCCGTCGGGAACGGCGCCCGGCAGCTGCTCGCCCACGTCGAGGTCTCCCTCGTACGCGCCGACGAGGAGCGCACCGCCGCCGAGGCCGCCAAGGCGCGCCGGGAGCAGGAACTCACCCAGGCCCGCAACGAAGGGCGTGACCTCAAGACCGAGCTCGACAAGCTGACCGACTCGGTCCACCGCGGCGAGGTGCTCGGCGCAGAGAAGCGGCTGCGGATCGAGCAACTGGAGACCAAGGCGCTGGAAGAGCTGGGCGTGGAACCGGCGGGGCTCATCGCGGACTACGGCCCCGACCAGCTCGTACCGCCGTCACCGCCCGCCGAGGGCGAGGAACTGCCCGAGGACCCGGAGCATCCGCGCAATCAGCCCAAGCCGTTCGTCCGTGCCGAGCAGGAGAAGCGGCTCAGGTCGGCCGAGCGGGCGTACCAACAGCTGGGCAAGGTCAATCCGCTCGCGCTGGAGGAGTTCGCGGCGTTGGAGGAACGGCACAAGTTCCTCAGCGAGCAGCTCGAAGACCTGAAGAAGACCCGCGCCGATCTCCTCCAGGTGGTGAAGGAGGTCGACGAACGCGTCGAGCAGGTCTTCACGGAGGCGTACCGGGACACGGCCCGGGAGTTCGAGGGGGTCTTCAGCCGACTGTTCCCGGGCGGGGAAGGGCGGCTCGTACTGACCGATCCCGACAGCATGCTCACCACCGGTGTCGATGTCGAGGCACGGCCCCCGGGCAAGAAGGTCAAGCGGCTGAGCCTGCTCTCGGGCGGTGAGCGCTCACTCACCGCCGTCGCGATGCTCGTGTCGATCTTCAAGGCCCGGCCCAGCCCGTTCTACGTCATGGACGAGGTCGAGGCCGCGCTCGACGACACCAACCTGCAACGGCTGATCCGGATCATGCAGGAACTCCAGGAGGCCTCGCAGCTCATCGTCATCACCCACCAGAAGCGGACGATGGAGGTCGCCGACGCGCTGTACGGCGTCTCCATGCAGGGCGACGGGGTGTCGAAGGTCATCAGCCAGAGGCTCCGCTGACGGCGAGCGCTTCGCGGCTTCTCTTCATACCGCGAGCTTCCCGTCGCTCGGGATAAGCCAGCGGCGGTTTCAGTCCGTGAGCCGGGGCAGCACCCGTTCCGCGAACAGACGCAGGCTCCGCCACCCCTCCTCGACCGGCATCCCGCCCGACAGCGGATGCAGTACGTAGTTGTCGAGCCCCTGCATCACGCACTCGTCCGGCGTGAGGATCCGGTACACGCCCTCCGCACGCAACTCGTCCACCGACGCGGCCGCCGACTTCACGGCCGACCGTACGTCCCCCGACTGCCAGGAGGCGTACGTCCGGGCCTCGTGCAGGAAGTGCTCGCCGTACTCGGCCCAGGCCCGGTCCGGATCCTCGGCGATGTGCAGCAGCGGGGTCTCGGCGGCGGGCATCATGGTCCAGCCCTCGGTGCCGTACTCGACGAGCCGCTCCTTGTAGTACGCCTCCAGCTCCGGCAGATGCGCGCTGGGAAAGAAGGGGAGCCCGAGGCGCGCCGCCCGGCGGGCCGCGGCTTTCGACGAACCGCCGACCAGGAGGAGGGGGTGCGGCTCGGTGAACGGGCGCGGGGTGACGCGGACCGTGCGCCCCCGGTACGTGAACGGCTCGCCGGTCCATGCCTCGATCACCGTCTCCAGCAGCTCGTCCTGCAACCGGCCGCGCCGCTTCCAGTCCACGTCGAAGAGGGCGTACTCCTCCGGCCGGTACCCGATCCCGACGACCGTGACCAGCCGCCCGCCGCTCAGCAGATCGAGTACGGCGATGTCCTCGGCCAGCCGCAACGGGTCGTGCAACGGGCCGATCACCGCCGAGACGGTCACCGCGATCCGCCCGCCCGTCGCCCGACCACCACCCCTCAACGAGGCGCTGCGCGCCGCCGAATCTCCTTGTGTCGCCCCGAACACCGCGCCCGCGAAGGCGAACGGCGAGGGCAGCCAGTTGTTGGCGACCCCGTGGTGCTCCTCGGTCTGCACGGTGGTGATCCCGCGGTCGTCGGCGTACGCGGCCATCTCGACGGCGGCCCGGTAGCGGGCGCTGAGCGAGGCGGGGGTGGCGTCGGGCTCGACGAGGTTGAAACGGACGACCGTGACGGGCATGAGGACCCCCTTCGGGCGGGTGTGGAGGGGGACGTTAGCTGACGGCTCGTCAGACATCCAGAGGCGCGGCGAGGCCGTGTCACGGTCCACCTCATGGGCCGTGACACGGCCTGGGGACGCTGCTCCACGTACCCGACGAGTCCAGCCGCATACTGGACGCGTTTTGAACCCTCCCCCTCGTAAGAGGGATTCCTGGCTCACGCCGCTCGGCCGCTCAGCGAGTGATCGAGTCTTACGCGATCGACACCAGCTGGGTTGGGACCAGCCCGGTGGGGTCTGTAGCCCCACGTGTACAACGAACGCCCGAGAGGGAGGTCACGCCATACTGGACCCGTTATGGAACTCATCCTTGCTCTAGTCATCGCCGTGGTCGTGCTCGGTGTGCTCGGCGGGCTTGTCGTCGGCAGCCGCAGGAAGAAGCCGCTGCCCCCGGCACCGCCCACGACGCCCGACATCACCGCCCCTCCGGCCGAGCCGCACATCGGCGACGAGGCCGAGACGCCGCGCGAAGAACCGCGCAGAACGATCGAGGAGGTGGACCTTCCCGACGCCACGGCGACCGCGCCGGCGGCTGTCGAGGAACTCCCCCCCATCGAGATCGAGGTCCCCGAGCCGACCGCCGGCCGTCTCGTGCGGCTGCGCGCCCGGCTCTCCCGCTCGCAGAACGCGCTCGGCAAGGGGCTGCTCACGCTGCTCTCGCGCGAGCACCTCGACGACGACACCTGGGAGGAGATCGAGGACACCCTCCTCACCGCCGACGTCGGCGTGCGGCCCACCCAGGAACTGGTCGAGCGGCTGCGCGAGCGTGTGAAGGTGCTCGGCACCCGTACGCCCGACGAGCTGCGCGGACTGCTGCGCGAAGAACTGCTCAACCTGGTCGGCACCGACCTGGACCGCACCGTGAAGACGGAGCCCGAGTCCAGCAAGCCGGGAATCGTGATGGTCGTCGGTGTCAACGGCACCGGCAAGACGACCACCACGGGCAAGCTCGCGCGTGTCCTCGTGGCCGACGGCCGCAGTGTCGTCCTGGGCGCGGCCGACACCTTCCGCGCCGCCGCCGCCGACCAGCTGCAGACCTGGGGCGAGCGGGTCGGTGCCTACACCGTGCGCGGTCCCGAGGCCGGCGACCCCGCCTCCGTGGCCTTCGACGCGGTCAAGGAAGGCAAGGAGATGGGCGCCGACGTCGTTCTCATCGACACCGCCGGGCGCCTGCACACCAAGACCGGCCTCATGGACGAGCTCGGCAAGGTCAAGCGGGTCGTGGAGAAGCAGGCGCCGCTCGACGAGGTCCTGCTCGTCCTGGACGCCACCACCGGGCAGAACGGGCTCGTCCAGGCCCGGGTCTTCGCCGAGGTCGTCGACATCACCGGCATCGCCCTGACCAAGCTGGACGGCACGGCCAAGGGCGGCATCGTGATCGCCGTACAGCGCGAGCTGGGTGTGCCGGTCAAGTTGGTCGGGCTGGGCGAGGGCGCCGACGACCTGGCCCCCTTCGAGCCGGAGGCGTTCGTGGATGCCCTTATCGGCGACTGAGCGCGCGTACGAGAGGTACGCCAGTGGAGTATGCGAGAAGGGTCCCGCCCCAGGTGCAGAGATGCTGTTGGTACCAACAGCATCGGTGCAGAGGGAGCGGGGCCCTTTCGTATCGACCGTCTTCTTCGTATCGACAGTCTTCGTTTCGTCGACGGTCTTCGTATCGGCGGATCTACGCCCGCGACCGGTGCGCCACGTAAGCCAGCGTGCCCAGCAGCAGGCGGGCCTGCGGGGGCCTGGTCGCCGAGTCCAGGGCGGGGGAGCGGAGCCAGCGGGCCGGGCCGAGGCCGGCGCGGTCGGAGGGTGGGGCCGTGATGTGGTCGCCCGGGCCCAGGGCGTGCAGGTCGAGGTACGGGTCGTCCCAGCCCAGGCGGTAGAGCAGCTCGGGGAGCTCGGCCGCCGCGCCCGGGGCGACGAAGAAGTGGGCGCGGCCCTCGGGGGTGGCGATGACGGGGCCCAGGGGGAGGCCCATGCGTTCGAGGCGGACCAGGGCGCGGCGCCCGGCGGCCTCGGCGACCTCGATCACATCGAAGGCCCGTCCCACCGGGAGCATGATGGAGGCGCCCGGGAACTGCGCCCACGCCTCGGTCACCTCGTCCAGCGTCGCGCCGGCGCGCACGGTGGCCGCGAAGTCGAGTGGATGCGCGCCGGGCGCGGAACAGTCGGCCTTGCCGCATGAACACGCGCCTGCGGCCGCCCGTGCGCCGGGCACCACGTCCCAGCCCCACAGCCCGGTGAACTCGGCCACGGTCGTGCACTCCGACGGACGGCCGCGCCGACGCGCGCCGGATCGCATGTCCCGAATGCCGCCGATCGTGAAGCCCATGCCCCCTCCAACGGGTCCCGCGCGCCGGTGGTTACGAGGCGGAAGCGGATAGTGACTCTGTGTTCCCGTCATCTGCCCGTTCATCCATGAGTACCGCCGGGCTGTGGCGGCGCTCAGGAGTACTCCGGGTCGTGCACTCGGCGACGCGCGCCCCTGTGTGCATCACTCCGCCCGTTCCCGGCCGTCATGTGTCAAGTGAATCGCGTACGGGCGACCGGGAGTTCATTCGAAGGGGTGGCGAATGGTGGCGTTTCCGGAATCGCCATGGCTGGAGCGGTGATCGTGGGATTACCGTGAGTGCACGAGTCCTGGGGACGCATGCACTTGTGGGTATGCCGGAGGCAAGTCGGCTTCCCGTTCGACGGCTGAGAACTGCCGGACGAGCAGCGGTGAGTACCGGCATTCTGGTAGGGCTTGGCGCACACAGCGCACAAGTGGGTTTCAGGGATGGGGGCGTTCCAGTGGGCGGCAACGGCGGAGGCGGGACGAACGCTGACAAGCGCCCCAATGGGCTGCTGAGCTCGTGGTTCGCACGCAGCGGCTGGTCGAAGGGCGAGCTCGCACGCCAAGTGAACCGCCGGGCCCGCCAGCTGGGCGCCAACCACATCTCCACGGACACCTCGCGCGTCCGCCGCTGGCTCGACGGCGAGAACCCGCGCGAGCCGATCCCGAGGATTCTCTCCGAGCTGTTCTCCGAGCGGTTCGGCTGCGTCGTCGCCGTCGAGGACCTGGGACTGCGTGCCGCCCACCAGTCACCGTCCGCCGCCGGCGTCGACCTGCCCTGGACGGGCCCGCAGACCGTGGCGCTGATCAGCGAGTTCTCGCGCAGCGACCTGATGCTGGCGCGGCGCGGCTTCCTCGGGACCTCGCTGGCCCTCTCCGCGGGCCCGTCCCTCATCGAGCCCATGCAGCGCTGGCTCGTGCCCTCGCCCACCCCGCCGCGCGAGGACCCCGAGCCCGCACCCGCCGCCCGCCGCCCCGGACGGCTCTCCACGCCCGAGCTGGAACTCCTCGAATCCACCACCGTGATGTTCCGGCGGTGGGACGCCGAGTGCGGCGGAGGTCTGCGCCGCAAGGCGGTCGTCGGCCAGCTCCACGAGGTGACCGACCTCCTCCAGGAGCCCCAGCCCGAGGCCACCACCAGGCGCCTGTTCAAGGTCGCCGCCGAACTCGCCGAGCTGGCCGGATGGATGAGCTACGACATCGGGCTCCAGCCGACCGCGCAGAAGTACTTCGTCCTCGCCCTGCACGCCGCCAAGGAAGCGGGCGACAAGCCGCTCGGCTCGTACGTCCTCTCCAGCATGAGCCGCCAGATGATCCACCTCGGCCGCCCCGAGGACGCGCTGGAGCTCATCCACCTCGCCCAGTACGGCAGCCGTGACTGCGCCAGTCCGCGCACACAGTCCATGCTGTATGCGATGGAGGCCCGGGCCTACGCCAATATGGGCCAGCCCGGGAAGTGCAAGAGGGCCGTCCGGATGGCCGAGGACATCTTCACCGAGGCCGAGGAATGGGACGCCCCGGACCCCGACTGGATCCGTTTCTTCAACGAGGCCGAGCTGCACGGCGAGAACTCCCACTCCTACCGCGACCTCGCCTATGTAGCGGGCCGCAGCCCCACCTACGCCTCCATGGCCGAACCCGTGATGCGGCGCGCCGTCGAGCTGTTCTCGCACGACACCGAGCACCAGCGGTCGTACGCACTCAACCTCATCGGCATGGCCACCGTGCACCTGCTGCAGCGCGAGCCCGAGCAGAGCGCGGTGCTGGCCAAACGGGCCATGGAGACTGCCAGGAAAGTGCGCTCCGAGCGCGTCAACACTCGTATCCGAAAGACCGTGGACACGGCCGTACGCGATTTCGGTGACCTCGCCGAGGTCGTGGACCTCACCGACCACCTCGCCGTGCACCTGCCCGAGACCGCCGAAGTGGTCTGAACCGCCCCCACACGGGGCCACCGGACCCCGGCCGCGGCCGGCCGACCCGACTGCCCGACTCGGCTCCCCCATGCCAGGTCATCGGTCGGCCGACCGCGTCCGGATCGCTTCCGTCGACGAAGGTTGCGCCACGATAACGATCGCGGCGCCCGACATCCGGCGGTTCATCGACCCGTAACACGCACAGGCCCTTCGTCATCTCCCCGCAACATATCGGCGCGTCCCGTGAAACGGGGCTGCGCCAATCTCCTTGGCACAGTCGGCCCTCCCCACAGCATCAGCATCCGCACGGGCCGTTCCGACGACGAGGAGATACCGGCATTGAACGGCACAGATACCGGATTCGTATTGATCAGTGCAGCGCTCGTCATGTTGATGACGCCCGGCCTGGCGCTCTTCTACGGCGGCATGGTGCGGTCCAAGAGCGTGCTGAACATGCTGATGATGTCTTTCATCTCGCTGGGCATCGTCAGCATCCTGTGGGTGTTGTACGGACACTCGCTCGCCTTCAGCGGCGGCGCCGAGGGCTTCATCGGAAACCTCGACATGATCGGGCTGAAGGGCGTCGACGTCGACACGACGATGGAGAGCTTCACCGGTAACGAGATCTCCGTCTTCGCCTTCTCTCTCTTCCAGATGCTGTTTGCCGTCATCACCGCGGCGCTCATGAGCGGCGCGCTCGCCGACCGCGTCAAGTTCGGCTCCTGGATGATCTTCATCGGCGTCTGGGTCACCGTGGTGTACTTCCCGGTCGCCCACTGGGTCTGGGGAGACGGCTGGCTCGCCAACCTCTCGCCGGGCGTCATCGACTTCGCCGGCGGTACCGCGGTCCACATCAACGCCGGTGTCGGCGCCCTCGCCGCGGTCCTGGTCGTGGGCAAGCGGGTCGGCTTCAAGAAGGACCCGATGCGGCCGCACAACATGCCGCTGGTCATGCTCGGCACCGCCCTGCTGTGGTTCGGCTGGTTCGGCTTCAACGCCGGTTCCGAGCTCGGCGTCGACGGCACCACCGCCCTGATGGCCATCAACACCCAGATCGCCACCGCCGCCGCCATCCTCGGCTGGCTGATCTACGAGCGCATCCGCCACGGCGCGTTCACCACGCTCGGCGCCTGCTCCGGTGCCATCGCCGGTCTCGTCGCGATCACCCCGGCCGGCGGCAACGTCAACGCCTTCGGCGCCATGCTCATCGGTGTCGTAGCGGGCGCGGTCTGCTCCTGGGCCGTCAGCCTCAAGTACAAGCTGGGCTACGACGACTCCCTCGACGTCGTCGGCGTCCACCTCGTCGGCGGTGTCATCGGCACCCTGATGGTCGGCTTCCTGGCCACCGGCGGGACCGGCGGCGGGGACCAGTTCCTGTCGCAGGCCATCGGTGCCTTCTCGGTCATGGGCTACACCTTCGTCGTGACCTACATCCTGGCCTTCCTCATCCAGAAGACGATCGGCTTCCGCGCCTCCGAGGAGGACGAGGTCGCCGGTATCGACCAGGCCTCCCACGCCGAGACTGCATACGACTTCAGCTCCGCGGCCTCCTCGCACATGGCCGCAGCCGCCCCCGCGCAGAGCAGCGCCGCTGCCAAGAGCAAGAAGGTTGAGGCATGAAGCTCATCACCGCAGTCGTCAAGCCCCACCGGCTCGACGAGATCAAGGAAGCCCTCCAGGCCTTCGGGGTCCACGGTCTGACGGTCACCGAGGCCAGCGGCTACGGTCGACAGAGGGGACACACCGAGGTCTACCGCGGTGCCGAGTACACGGTCGACCTGGTCCCCAAGATCCGTATTGAGGTGCTGGCCGAGGACGACGACGCCGAAGGGCTGATCGACGTCATCGTCAAGGCCGCCCGCACCGGCAAGATCGGTGACGGCAAGGTCTGGTCCATCCCGGTCGAGACGGCCGTACGGGTCCGGACCGGCGAGCGCGGCCCCGACGCGCTCTGACAGAGAGAAGAACAGGAGTCGCTGGGTGACGAGTACGGGCGTACGTACGGAAGCAGAGGACTCGGGACCCAGCGGCTACGCGGCGGCCCGGCTGCGCCTCCTCCAGGAGGGGGCGCGGTCCGGGCCGCCACGCCGTGCGGCTCTCGCCGAACTCACGGACGACTGGCTGTCGGGACTCTTCGACGCCGGAGCCGAGGGGCTGAGGGGAGTCTCCCTCGTCGCCGTCGGCGGCTACGGCCGCGGTGAACTCTCCCCACGCAGCGACGTCGACCTGCTCCTCCTGCACGACGACAGTGACACCGACGCGGTCGCCGCCCTCGCCGACCGCATCTGGTACCCGGTGTGGGACCTCGGCCTCGCCCTGGACCACTCCGTCCGCACCCCCGCCGAGGCCCGCAAGGTCGCGGGCGAGGACCTCAAGGTCCAGCTCGGCCTGCTCGACGCCCGGCACCTCGCCGGCGACCTGGGCCTCACCGCCGGGCTGCGCACGGCCGTCCTGGCCGACTGGCGCAACCAGGCGCCCAAACGCCTCCCCGAACTCCAGGAGCTGTGCGCCGAACGGGCCGAACGGCAGGGCGAGCTGCAGTACCTGCTGGAGCCCGACCTCAAGGAGGCCCGCGGCGGCCTGCGGGACGCCACCGCCCTGCGCGCGGTCGCCGCGTCCTGGCTCGCCGACGCCCCGCGTGAGGGACTCGACGACGCCCGGCGTAGCCTCCTCGACGTACGGGACGCACTGCACCTCACCACCGGCCGCGCCACCGACCGGCTCGCCCTCCAGGAACAGGACCAGGTCGCCGCCGAACTCGGCCTGCTGGATGCCGACACGCTGCTGCGCCAGGTGTACGAGGCCGCCCGCGTCGTGTCGTACGCCAGCGACGTCACCTGGCGCGAAGTGGGGCGCGTACTGCGGTCCCGCGCCGTGCGGCCGCGGCTGCGCGCCATGCTGGGGGGAGGGAAGCCGACCGCCGAGCGCTCCCCGCTCGCCGAGGGTGTGGTGGAGCAGGACGGCGAGGTGGTGCTCGCACGGGCCGCACGCCCCGACCGCGACGCCGTACTGCCCTTGCGCGCCGCAGCCGCGGCGGCCCAGGCCGGGCTCCCGCTGTCGCTGCACGCGGTACGCCGCATGGCGGCCGCCGCCCGCCCGCTGCCGACCCCCTGGCCCGCCGAGGCCCGCGAACAGCTGGTCACCCTCCTCGGCTCCGGCCGCCCCACCGTCGACGTCTGGGAGGCGCTGGAGGCCGAGGGCCTGATCACCCAGCTGCTGCCCGACTGGGAGCGCGTCCGCTGCCGCCCCCAGCGCAACGCCGTGCACATCTGGACCGTCGACCGCCACCTGATCGAGACGGCGGTAGGGGCCTCCGAGTTCACCCGCCGCGTCCACCGCCCCGACCTCCTCCTGGTCGCCGCGCTGCTGCACGACATCGGCAAGGGCTGGCCCGGCGACCACTCCGTCGCGGGCGAGATCATCGCCAAGGACGTCGCCGCGCGCATCGGCTTCGACCGCGAGGACGTCGCCGTACTCGCCACCCTCGTACGTCATCACCTGCTGCTGGTGGACACGGCCACCCGCCGTGACCTGGAGGACCCGGCCACCGTCCGTTCGGTCGCCGAGGCCGTCGGCTCGCAGGGCACCCTGGAGCTGCTGCACGCCCTCACCGAGGCGGACGCGCTGGCCACCGGGCCCGCAGCCTGGTCGTCCTGGCGTGCCTCACTCGTTGCCGACCTGGTCAAACGGGTCGCCGCCGTGCTCGCCGGGGACGCCCCCGAAGAGCCGGAGGACGCCGCTCCCACCGCCGAGCAGGAACGTCTTTCCATCGAGGCCTTCCGCACAGGCGGCCCGGTCCTGGCCCTGCGCGCCCAGACGGAACCCCCGGGCGAGGAACCCTCCGGCGAACCCGAGCCCCTCGGCGTCGAACTGCTCATCGCGGTGCCGGACCAGCCGGGTGTGCTGCCCGCGGTGGCCGGGGTCCTGGCCATGCACCGCCTGACCGTACGCACGGCGGAACTGCGGGCACTGGACCTGCCCGACGGCGTCCAGGGCTCGGTGCTGCTGCTGAACTGGCGCGTGGCAGCGGAGTACGGCTCCCTGCCCCAGGCCGCTCGCCTGCGCGCCGACCTCGTACGGGCCCTGGACGGCTCCCTGGACATCGCCGGGCGCCTGGCCGAGCGGGACGCGGCCTATCCACGGCGCCGGGGTGTCGTCGCGCCACCGGCACGGGTGACGGTCGCCCCGGCGGCTTCGCGGCACGCCACGGTGATCGAGGTACGGGCTCAGGACGCACCGGGGCTGCTGTTCCGGATCGGGAGGGCGCTGGAGGACGCGGATGTGCGGGTGCGGAGCATGCACGTCAGCACCTTGGGTGCCAACGCGGTGGACGCCTTCTACGTAACCACTGACAAGGGCGCCCCGCTGCCGGGCGAGGAAGCGGCGTCGGTGACGCGGAAGCTGGAGGAGATGTTGCGGGGGTGACTTCGGGGAATCTCGGTCGTTACACAGGGTGTCCCTGCCGATGCGGGGGTTGTCCCGGCCGACTCTCCGAGGCGGACATGGGCGCTACGTTGTCCCCGCCGACGCGGGGGTCTCTCCCCGCCCGCTGAATGCAGCGGGCGGGGACGATTGTCTTGTGGGTCCGGATACCCTGGAGGGCAGACCATACTGCTCCCGACTCCGAGGACCGACGCCACTGTGTTCGATACCCTCTCCGACCGCCTCAGCGCGACTTTCAAAAACCTCCGCGGCAAAGGCCGGTTGAGCGAGGCGGACATCGACGCCACGGCCCGCGAAATCCGCATCGCCCTCCTCGAAGCGGACGTGGCCCTGCCCGTCGTCCGGACGTTCATCAAGAACGTCAAGGAGCGCGCCCTCGGCGCCGAGGTCTCCAAGGCGCTGAATCCGGCCCAACAGATCATCAAGATCGTCAACGAAGAGCTCATTGCCATCCTCGGCGGCGAGACGCGACGACTCCGCTTCGCCAAGCAGCCCCCGACCGTGATCATGCTGGCCGGTCTCCAGGGTGCCGGTAAGACCACCCTCGCGGGCAAGCTGGGCCGGTGGCTGAAAGAGCAGGGGCACTCGCCGCTCCTGGTCGCAGCCGACCTCCAGCGCCCGAACGCCGTGAACCAGCTCAGCGTCGTCGCCGAGCGCGCCGGCGTGGCCGTCTTCGCGCCGGAGCCGGGCAACGGCGTCGGCGACCCGGTCAAGGTCGCCAAGGACTCCATCGAGCACGCGAAGTCGAAGGTCCACGACGTCGTGGTCGTGGACACCGCGGGCCGCCTGGGCATCGACCAGGAGATGATGCAGCAGGCCGCGGACATCCGCGACGCGGTCTCGCCCGACGAGATCCTCTTCGTCGTCGACGCCATGATCGGTCAGGACGCCGTCAACACGGCCGAGGCCTTCCGCGACGGTGTCGGCTTCGATGGTGTGGTGCTCTCCAAGCTCGACGGTGACGCCCGCGGTGGTGCGGCCCTGTCGATCCGCGAGATCACCGGCAAGCCGATCATGTTCGCGTCGAACGGCGAGAAGCTCGACGACTTCGACGCATTCCACCCTGACCGGATGGCCTCCCGCATCCTCGACATGGGTGACCTGCTCACCCTGATCGAGCAGGCGGAGAAGACGTTCAGCCAGGAAGAGGCCGAGAAGATGGCCTCCAAGCTGGCGTCGAAGAAGGGCCAGGACTTCACCCTGGACGACTTCCTGGCCCAGATGGAGCAGGTCAGGAAGATGGGCTCCATCTCGAAGCTGCTCGGGATGCTGCCGGGCATGGGGCAGATCAAGGACCAGATCAACAACCTCGACGAGCGGGACGTCGACCGCACGGCCGCGATCATCAAGTCGATGACCCCGGGTGAGCGCCAGGACCCGACGATCATCAACGGTTCGCGCCGCGCCCGTATCGCGCGCGGTTCCGGTGTCGAGGTCAGCGCGGTCAAGAATTTGGTCGAACGTTTCTTTGAGGCCCGCAAGATGATGTCCCGCATGGCCCAGGGCGGCGGGATGCCCGGGATGCCGGGTGTGCCGGGCATGGGTGGTGGCCCCGGCCGTTCGAAGAAGCAGCCCAAGAAGGCCAAGGGCAAGCAGCGTTCCGGCAACCCGATGAAGCGCAAGCAGCAGGAGCAGGAGGCCGCCGAGCGCCGCGCCGCCGCGGCCCAGGGCGGCAACGCCTTCGGCGTGCCCGGACAGCAGGGCGGTCAGGACTTCGAGCTGCCGGACGAGTTCAAGAAGTTCATGGGCTGACGCGACGGGGGGCGCCCTTCTCCAGAAGGGCGCCCCCCAATGCGACGACCGGGTCCCACGAGGGACCCGGTCGTCGCGTTTCGGCCTTGTGTGCGCTCACGCGCTCTTGGCGTCGAACTTCCAGATGTACGGCTCGCCGTCCTCCTCCGACCAGTGGACCTCGACGGTCTTGGCGTCGGCGGGGATCAGGTAGGTCTCGCAGAAGGTGTGGCTCTCGCCCTGCTTCCAGCTCTCGACGTCGTACGGGTCCTCGCAGCCCGGGTCGTCCTCGGACGCGCCGATGAGGATGGTGCCGCGCTGTCCGTCGGCCCAGATGGTGGTTTCGTCGTCCACGTCGGACGAGTCGGTGAGGGCGGGACCGCTCTTGTGCGTGTAGGTGACGTGCGCGACGGCCAGTACCAGACCCTCGGCCTTCTTCGCGTCCGCCACCGCCTTCTGCGCCTCGGCCTCGGTGCTGACGTCGACCTTCTCCGCCAGGATCTCGTAGCTGACCGTGCCGGGATCCTCTTCGACCTTCCCCGTGGCGCTCTCGCCGGCCTCCATCTCGCCGCCGGAGGTGGGCTCCGGGGACGGCGAGGCCTTGGCCTGAGGGGTGGCCGTGCTCTTCGCGTCGGCGCTGTCGTCGTCTCCGCCACCGCAGGCGGTGAGCGTCAGGGCGAGGACGGCGACGGGCGCGGCGAGGCGCAGCGCGGTCTTGTGGTGCAGCAAAACAGCTCCTGTATGCAAATGTGAGTTTCCCCCGAGCGGTTCGACAGGCTAGGGGAAGGGCGTGCAGTTCAACGAAGCAGGAGGCATGCCGCTTCGCTTTCTTCACACCATTCACACGTGCGTTTCCAGGAACTTTCCAACCCTGTCAGGGGGTGCGCGCGATCAGGTACCGGAACACATTCGGCATCCAGACCGTCCCGTCCCGCCGCTGGTACGGATGCAGCGCCTCGGTGAGCTCCTTGTCGACCTGGTCCTGGTCCGTGGCGGTGATGGCCGCGTCGAACAGGCCGGTCGACAGCAGGCCCCGCACCGCGTTGTCCACATTGGGGTAGCCGAACGGACATGCGACCCGCCCCGACCCGTCCGGCCGGAGGCCGGCGCGCTGGGCCACCTCTTCGAGGTCGTCCCGGAGGGCGGGACGCCAGCTGCCCGGACTGTGCAGGGGATCGGCCAGCTTCGTGGCGACCCGGAGCACGGAGGAGGTCGCACAGCGTTCCGGCGGGCCCCATCCGGCGAGGACGACCGGGGTTCCGCGCGCCACCAGCGGTGCCACGGAGGTGAGCTGTTCGGCCAGGCCCTCGGAGTCGCCCGCCACGCAGCCGATCGGCTCGAAGGCGGTCACGAGGTTGTAGCCGGGCTCGTCGGGTGCGCGGGCCGCGTCCTCAAGGGCACCGTCGACGATCCGTGTGTCGGCACGCGCGCGTGTGCCCCACGTCTCCGGCTGCAAACGCTCCCGCGCGAGTGCCACCCGTTCGGGTGCCGATCCGTCGGCACCGGTGACCGCGGCTCCCCGGGAGGCCGCCATCAGCAGGGCGAGCCCGGAACCGCATCCGAGCCCTAGCAGTCGCGTACCGGAGCCCACTTCGAGCCGTTCGTAGACGGCTTCGTAGAGCGGCACCAGCATCCGCTCCTGGATCTCGACCCAGTCACGCGCGCGTGCAGACTGATCCACCCGTGGCGGAGGCGTCGTCTCCGCGTGAGCAAGGTGCCGTCGCACGAGCGTAGGAGTCATATCGAAAGCGCCCCAATCCGCCGAGAGTTGCCGCTGTGCCCGTTTCCCATGGCCCCCGTACAGTGCGCTCGCACTCCCCCGTATGTCCCCCCGTATGCCAGGAAACTCCGCACCTGTCGTCGCGTCCAGGGGTTGTGGCGCCCGGTTTGCGCACAGGCCGTGCGTCCGGCGAGATTTCACATTCCGGCAACCTGTGCCCGTACCATCGCGCCATGGCAAAGGCACCCGTTCTCACGCCCCAGGCGGACGATTTCCCGCGCTGGTACCAGGACTTGATCACCAAGGCCGAGTTGGCCGACAACGGCCCGGTGCGCGGGACCATGGTCATCCGACCGTACGGGTACGGGCTGTGGGAGCGGATGCAGGCCGAGATGGATGCCCGGATCAAGGAGACGGGCACGCAGAACGCGTACTTCCCGCTGTTGATCCCGCAGTCGTACTTCACCAAGGAGGCCGAGCACGTCGAGGGCTTCGCGCCCGAGCTCGCGGTGGTCACGCACGGCGGCGGCAAGGAGCTGGAGGAGTCCGCGGTTGTCCGTCCCACCTCCGAGATGATCATCAATGACTACTTCTCGAAGTGGGTGCAGAGCTACCGTGACCTGCCCCTGCTGATCAACCAGTGGGCGAATGTCGTCCGTTGGGAGCTGCGGCCGCGTCTCTTCCTCCGTACGACCGAGTTCCTGTGGCAGGAGGGGCACACCGCGCACGCCACTCATGAGGAGGCCCGCGACTTCGCCGCCCGCATCCATCGCGAGGTCTACGAGGACTTCATGGTCAACGTCCTCGCGATGGACGTCGTCCCCGGCCGCAAGACCGTCAAGGAGCGCTTCGCCGGGGCCATCAACACCCTCACGCTCGAAGGCATGATGGGTGACGGCAAGGCCCTCCAGATGGCCACCAGCCATGAGCTCGGCCAGAACTTCGCGAAGGCCTTCAACACCCAGTACCTGTCGAAGGAAGGCAAGCAGGAGTTCGTCTGGCAGACCTCCTGGGGCTCGACCACCCGCATGATCGGTGCCCTGGTGATGTCGCACGGCGACGACAACGGCCTCCGTGTCCCGCCCCGCCTGGCGCCCGTCCAGGTCGTCGTCCTCGCGATCAAGGGCGACGATGCGGTTCTGGCCAAGGTCCGCGAGCTCGGCGACCGGCTGAAGGCGGCGGGTGTGCGTGTCCAGGTGGACGACCGTACGGACACGCCGTTCGGGCGCCGTGCCGTCGACTGGGAGCTCAAGGGTGTCCCCGTACGGATCGAGGTCGGCCCCCGTGACCTGGAGAACGGCACCGCGATGCTGGCCCGCCGCATCCGGGGCGCCAAGGAGCCGGTGGCGGTCGACTCGCTCGTCGGCCTGGTGCCCGCTGTCCTCGAAGAGGACCAGGCGCTGCTGCTGACGCAGTCGCGTGAGCGCCGTGAGTCCCGTACGTCGGACGTGTCGACGATCGAGGAGGCCGTCGAGGCCGCCACGGCCGGCGGCTGGGCGCGTGTCCCGTGGGCCGTGCTCGGTGAAGAGGGCGAGGCCAGGCTCGCGGAGCACGCGGCGACCGTACGGTGTCTGGTCGCCGAGGACGGGTCGGTGCCGGACACCGACGACGCACCCGGTAACGTCGCCGTCGTGGCGCGCGCTTACTAGGACAACCCGTTCCGTCGGGAGAGCGACCGAAACGCCCCTTGCGCATCTGATGACCACAGGTGCCCCGGCGTGCGGACATCGTCTACGCGCCGGGGCGTATCTGTTGCTACGTACCGCCTTGGTATGAGCTGTGAGGCTTCTCCGCAGATCAGCGCACCCGCCCTCGTCGGACCGCATCAGTGGCAACTGACGGGTAAGTGCAAATTATTTGAGATGGCCCGGAATCGGAACACAGCGGCACTCAGGCTCGTTGTCATTACGTGAGCACGACACAGACACCACCTGTTCTCGCCGCGGAGCTGGCAGAGGCGTGGGCCGACATTCAGCGGTACCACCCCGAGCTGCCTGACCTCGCCGCGCCAGAGTCCCTGATCGGGGAGTCGTCGTCCGCGTGTGGGCACGAGCTCTCCTTCGAGCGACTGCTCCATGAGGCAGTCCACGGCATCGCCGCCGCACGCGGAGTCCGCGACACCTCGCGCGCCGGCCGGTACCACAACCGCAGATTCCTCGCGATCGCCGAGGAGTTGGGCCTGGACCACCCGGAGGAGCCGCATCCCAGCAGCGGTTTCTCCCTGGTCACGCTCAACCCCGAGGCGAAGCGCCGCTATCGCCCGACCATCGAGCGCCTCCAGCGCGCCCTGAAGGCACACACGGCAGCCACGTCCGCCGACACCGCCCGCTCCTTCCGCGGTCCGGCCGCCCGTCACGGCTCCTCCGGAGGAGGCGTCCGCGTGAAGGCGGTGTGCGACTGCGGCCGCAACGTGCGGGTGGTTCCGTCGGTCCTGGCCCAGGCACCGATCGTGTGCGGCGGTTGCGGCAAGCCGTTCCGCATCCCGGAGGTCGTGGGCGCGGCAGGCTGACCGGCTCGTGTGATCAGACCCGGCATCTCGTGGGTGCCGGACGAACACGCGGCGCCGGCCGCCGGGGTGCCGCCGCGACGGCACCCGCCGTACGCACCCGGCATGGTCGTCTCCACGCCGGGTGCCGCTCAGGCGTGGGCGGACGCACCCTCGGCCGGAAGTAACCCGCAGGGTGTGGCAGAATGGCCAGCTGTACTCGACAGCCGCACAGGACCCCTCTCTCCTCCGGCTGACGCGTCCATCGGGCACTCGGGTACCGCAACCCCACGCGGCCGTCTCGCCGTGCCCAACCACGTCAAAACCAGGAGAACCCACTCCCGTGGCAGTCAAGATCAAGCTGAAGCGTCTGGGCAAGATCCGTTCGCCTCACTACCGCATCGTCGTCGCCGACTCCCGTACCCGCCGTGACGGCCGGGCCATCGAGGAGATCGGTCTGTACCACCCGGTACAGAACCCGTCGCGCATGGAGGTCGACTCCGAGCGCGTCGCGTACTGGCTCTCCGTCGGCGCCCAGCCGACCGAGCCGGTGCTCGCCATCCTGAAGAAGACCGGCGACTGGCAGAAGTACAAGGGCGAGCCCGCCCCGGCGCCGCTGCTGGAGCCGGCCGTCAAGTCCACGCGTCCGTCGTTCGAGGCTCTCGGCGGCGACGACGAGGGCAAGGGTGAGGCCATCACCCAGAAGAAGAAGGCTGAGAAGAAGGACGAGGCCGCCGCTGAGTCCTCGTCTGAGTCGACTGAGGCCTGAGCATGCTCGAGGAGGCTCTCGAGCACCTCGTGAAGGGCATCGTCGACAACCCTGACGATGTGCAGGTCGCCTCGCGCAACCTGCGCCGCGGGCGCGTGCTCGAGGTCCGGGTCAACCCCGACGACCTCGGCAAGGTGATCGGTCGCAACGGCCGCACCGCGCGTGCCCTGCGCACCGTCGTGGGCGCCATCGGCGGCCGCGGTGTCCGCGTCGACCTCGTTGACGTGGATCACGTCTGAGGCCGTGCGGCCGAGTCGCCGCCGCTCTCGCGGAGGCGGTCGCCGGCCGTCCGGGTTCCTCAATCAATGGCTGATGTATCGGGGCCGGAGGTGGTGCAAGCCGCCTCCGGCCCCGGGCACTTTCCCAAGCAGGAGCAAGACACGTGCAGCTGGTAGTCGCACGGATCGGCCGCGCCCACGGCATCAAGGGCGAGGTCACCGTCGAGGTACGTACCGACGAGCCGGAACTGCGGCTCGCCCCCGGCGCCGTCCTGGCCACCGACCCGGCCGCCACCGGCCCGCTGACCATCGAGACCGGCCGGGTGCACAGCGGCCGCCTCCTGCTGCGCTTCGAGGGGGTACGCGACCGGAACGCCGCAGAGGCCCTGCGCAACACCCTCCTGATCGCCGAGGTGGACCCGGAGGAGCTGCCCGAGGGCGAGGACGAGTACTACGACCACCAGCTGATCGACCTGGACGTCGTCACCGCGGACGGCGCGGAGGTCGGCCGTATCACCGAGATCTCGCATCTGCCCTCGCAGGACCTCTTCATCGTGGAGCGGCCCGACGGCAGCGAGGTCCTGATCCCGTTCGTCGAGGAGATCGTCACCGAGATCGACCTGGAGGAGCAGCGGGCCGTCATCGACCCGCCGCCCGGTCTGATCGACGATCGTGCTGAGATCGCGTCGTCGAGGGACGACGAGGCATGAGACTCGACGTCGTCACGATCTTCCCCGAGTACCTCGAACCCCTGAACGTCTCCCTCGTCGGCAAGGCACGCGCGCGTGGACAGCTGAATGTGCACGTGCATGATCTGCGTGCCTGGACGTACGACCGCCACAGCACGGTCGACGACACGCCGTACGGCGGCGGCCCCGGCATGGTCATGAAGACCGACCCCTGGGGCGACGCCCTGGACGACGTCCTCGCGGACGGCTATGAGACGGGCTCCCACGGGCCCGCCCTCATCGTCCCCACCCCCAGCGGCCGCCCCTTCACCCAGGCCCTGGCCGTCGAGCTCTCCGAGCGCCCCTGGCTGGTCTTCACCCCCGCCCGCTACGAGGGCATCGACCGCCGTGTCATCGACGAGTACGCGAACCGGATGCCCGTCTACGAGGTGTCCATCGGCGACTACGTGCTCGCGGGCGGCGAGGCGGCCGTTCTCGTCATCACGGAGGCCGTCGCCCGGCTGCTGCCCGGTGTCCTGGGCAACGTCGAGTCGCACCGGGACGACTCCTTCGCCCCCGGGGCCATGGCCAACCTCCTGGAGGGGCCGGTGTACACCAAGCCCCCCGAGTGGCGTGGACGCGGAGTCCCGGACGTTCTGCTCAGCGGCCACCACGGGAAGATCGCCCGGTGGCGCCGCGACGAGGCCCTTCGCCGTACGGCCGCGAACCGTCCCGACCTCATCGAGCGCTGCGACCCGTCCGTCTTCGACAAGAAGGACCGCGAGATGCTCTCCATCCTGGGGTGGGCGCCGGACCCCGAGGGGAAGGCCCACGGCCGATTTTGGCGCAGGCCAGAGGGCATGGAAGAATAGACCGCTGCTGTACGTCGTCCGGCGTGCGCCCCTGCCACAGGGGGACACGACGCCCGCCTCGACGCGGCAGCACCTCTCATACAAAACCCAGCTCCCGTTGATGACCTGTGGCATCAGCGAAGAAAGCAGACGAAATGTCTCACCTGCTCGACTCCCTCGACTCGGCGTCGCTGCGCAGCGACATCCCGGCCTTCCGCCCGGGTGACACCGTCAACGTCCACGTCCGCGTCATCGAGGGCAACCGCTCCCGTGTGCAGCAGTTCAAGGGCGTGGTGATCCGCCGCCAGGGCGCCGGTGTCCGCGAGACCTTCACGGTCCGCAAGGTCTCGTTCTCCGTCGGCGTCGAGCGCACCTTCCCGGTGCACACCCCGATCGTCGAGAAGATCGAGCTCGTCACCAAGGGCGACGTCCGCCGCGCCAAGCTGTACTACCTGCGCGAGCTGCGCGGCAAGGCGGCGAAGATCAAGGAGAAGCGCGAGAACTGAGCGCGCGCTTAAGTGTCCTAGGAGGGCCGGATACGATCTGGCCCCGATGGACACCGAAGCACAGCACGGGGAGCGCGACCGCTCTTCCCGCCCTTCCGCAGTCGAGACGTACTCGGGCCACTCCGGTCACACCCCGGAGGACGGCCCCGAGGAGACCTCGGCCACGGAGGAGCGGGAGGGACGGTCGCGTTTCGTGTTTCCGGCCAGGGCCGCCGACTGGCTCCCCGGCGGGCGGATCACCCTGACGGCGCTGGTCTGCCTGCTGTTCCTGCTGCTGCTCAGCACCTTTGTGATGCAGCCGTTCCAGATTCCCAGCAGCTCCATGGAGCGCGGATTGAGGATCGGGGACCGCGTTCTCGTAAATAAGTTGGCGTACCGTTTTGGTTCTGAGCCGCAGCGCGGTGACGTCGTTGTGTTCGACGGCACTGGCTACTTCGGGAACGCCGACTACATCAAGCGCGTCGTCGGTGTAGGGGGAGACCACGTGGTCTGCTGCGGCATGGAGGGGAGGCTTGAGGTGAACGGCCGGTCGGTCGACGAGTCGTCATTTCTGTACCCGGGGGACAGCCCGTCCGACGTGCCCTTCGACGTCGTCGTGCCCGGCGGCACCCTCTTCGTCCTCGGTGACCACCGAGGCGACTCCAGCGACTCCCGCGACCACCTCGGGTCACCGGGCGGCGGCATGGTCCCGGTGGACGCGGTCATCGGCCGCGCCGAGTGGATCGCCTGGCCGACCGACCACTGGACCCGGCTGACCCGGCCCGACGTCTACGCGCGCGTGCCCGGCGCCCCCGCGGCGCATCAGCGGACCAAGGCGGACGGTGCCCATGGGTAAGCGCGGTAAACCGCGCGGGGCCCCCGTCAGCCCCGCCGAAACCCTGCTGCCCACCGGAACCCGCCGGGCCGGCGGGGCCGCCCGGCCGAGCCGTGTCGAGCGGCGCAAGCTCGCCCGCAAGATCAAGCGGCGCAGGCGCCGTTCGGCCGTCAAGGAGATCCCGCTCCTCATAGGTGTCGCCGTCTTCATAGCCCTGGTGCTGAAGACCTTCCTTGTCCAGGCCTTCGTGATCCCGTCGGGCTCCATGGAGCAGACGATCCAGATCGGCGACCGCGTCCTGGTCGACAAGCTCACCCCGTGGTTCGGCTCCAAGCCGCAGCGCGGTGACGTCGTCGTCTTCGAGGACCCCGGCGGCTGGCTGGAGGGCGAGCAGACGACGCCTCAGCAGGAGGACCCGATCGTCATCAAGCAGGTCAAGCAGGGACTCCAGTTCATCGGCCTGCTTCCGTCGGAGGACGAACGCGACTTGATCAAGCGGGTCGTCGCGGTCGGCGGCGACACCGTCAAGTGCTGTGACACGCAGGGGCGCGTCACCGTCAACGGCATGCCGATCAATGAGTCGTACGTCCACCCCGGAAACCAGCCGTCGACGATCCCGTTCGAGGTGACCGTGCCCCCGGGGCGCCTGTGGGTCATGGGCGACCACCGCGCCAACTCCGCCGACTCGCGCTACCACCGCAGCGAGCAGTACAGCGGTACGGTCTCCGAGGACTCCGTCGTCGGCCGGGCCGTGGTCATCGCCTGGCCCCTCGGCCACTGGGGGCAGCTGGAGGAGACGGACACATATGCGTCCGTGCCGAGCGGGTCGACCACCGCCATGGGTACGTCGCATAGGGTGGCGTCCGCGGATCGATACGGATTGATCCCGCTCCCGAGCCCTGCGGAACTCCCGCTCGTTATGGGAGTGGTGGGCCTGCGCCGGATGCGGCGTGGGCGGCGGTACGGCGTGAGGAGTGGATGTGGGGGATGTGGCGGTCGGCGCACGGTCCGGGCACGGTGGTCCCGAAGAGCCGGAGCGGCCCGACGGAGCGGCTTCCCCGGCCGCGGAGGATGCCGTGAACTCCGAAGGTTCCGAGCGTTCCGGCGGTTCCGGAGGCGCGGACGGTTCCGAGGGCTCAGGGGGCTCCGGGGGTGACTCCCCGGGCTCGACGGACGGCGGGCAGGGGCGGGGGCCCCAGAAGAAGCAGCGGTCCTTCTTGAAGGAGCTGCCGATTCTCATCGGTATCGCTCTGGTGCTCGCGCTGCTGATCAAGACTTTCCTGGTGCAGGCGTTCTCGATTCCCTCGGACTCGATGCAGAACACCCTCCAGCAGGGCGACCGGGTCCTCGTCGACAAGCTCACCCCGTGGTTCGGCTCCGAGCCCGAGCGTGGCGAGGTCGTCGTCTTCCACGACCCCGACAACTGGCTGATCGGCGAGCCCACGCCCGACCCCAACCCCGCACAGCGGGTCCTGACCTGGATCGGCCTGATGCCGTCCGCCGAGGAGAAGGACCTCATCAAGCGGGTCGTCGGCGTCGCGGGCGACACCGTCGAGTGCAACGGCACGGGCCCGCTGAAGGTCAACGGCAAGGCACTGAACGAGCCGCATGTGTACCCGGGGAACACCCCGTGCAGCGTCGACGACCAGGGCGGCCAGTTCAAGGTGACGGTGCCCGAAGGCAAAATCTGGGTCATGGGTGACCACCGGCAGAACTCGCTGGACTCCCGTTACCACCAGAGCGACAAGAACGACGGCTTCGTGCCCGTGGACAACGTCGTGGGCCGCGCCATCGTGATCGCCTGGCCGCCCACGCGCTGGGACACGCTGCCGATTCCCGACACCTTCGACCAGGACCTCAGCGCCGCCGCCCCCGGCGCGCTCGGCCTCGCGGGCGCGGTCCCGCTGGTGCTGTGGCGCCGGCGCCGCCTGCTTACCGGCGGAAACCCGAGGGTTTCTGGCACGGGTACCGCCGGGTAGGGTGCGATCCCAGATCGCCGATCTTCCACGGCCCCGGGGTTTCGGGTCCGGCGGGCCGTGAGATCGATTCTCCGACGCGGGGGAGCACTGGGATGAGCGGGACGACACGTCGTACGGACGAGGGCCACGGACGGCTCGGCAGCACGCTGTCGGGGCTGGCCGTGGCCCTCGGCTGTGTGCTCTTTCTCGGGGGCTTCGCCTGGGGCGTGGTCGTCTACCAGCCGTACACCGTGCCGACCGACTCCATGGCGCCCACCATCACGGCCGGGGAACGGGTCCTCGCCGAGCGGATCGACGGCGGCGAGATCGAGCGCGGTGACGTCGTGGTCTTCCGGCAGGAGAGCTGGGGCGACATGCCCATGGTCAAACGGGTCGTCGCGGTCGGCGGCGACAAGGTCGCCTGCTGCACCGAGGGCAAGCTGACCGTCAACGGCAAGAAGATCGACGAGGCGTATCTGCCCGAGGGCCAGGACGCCGAGGCCATGGGCATCCCCGAGATCACGGTGCCCGAGGGACGGCTGTTCCTCCTCGGTGACGAGCGCAGCGGCTCCCTGGACTCCACGGCCCACCTCACGGAGGCCTTCAACGGCACGGTGGCGCGCAGCGCGGTGGACGCCCGCGTGGACGCCGTCGTCTGGCCCATGGACGGCATGCTGGCCCGCCCCACGGGCTTCGAGACCGTCGGCCCGCTGTCGTCCCCCGGCCCGCTGCGGCTGATCACCATCGCGATCGTGGTGGGCGCGGTGCTCGTCCTGGGCGGGGCGGCGTACGGTCCGGTCGCCAAGCGGGTGGGCAGGCGTGGCAAGCAGCGGACGGAGCTCGCCGGTGCGCGCTGAGGAGCCGCACGGCGTCTCGTACGACGGTGAGCCGAGCGCGTCGTACGGCGGCGGGCCGAGCGCGTCGTACGGCGGCGACGGGGGCCTGCGCAAGGTCGCCCGGGTCATCCTGCTGGACCCCCGGGAGCGCATCCTGCTGCTGCACGGGCACGAGCCGGACGATCCGGCCGACGACTGGTGGTTCACACCCGGCGGCGGCCTGGAGGGCGACGAGACGCGCGAGGAGGCCGCCCTGCGGGAGCTCGCGGAGGAGACCGGAATCACAG
The DNA here is from genome assembly GCF_053591955.1 of Streptomyces sp. NPDC002845. Lineage (NCBI taxonomy): Bacteria > Bacillati > Actinomycetota > Actinomycetes > Kitasatosporales > Streptomycetaceae > Streptomyces > Streptomyces sp. NPDC002845. The sequence continues at coordinate 171,383 of NZ_JBSFUU010000006.1, forward strand.
ATGTCGAGCTCGGCCCGGTGCTGTGGCGGCGGGTGTGCTCCTTCCCGTTCGCCGGGCGCCGCTGGGACCAGGACGAGTGGTACTACCTGGCCCGTACGACCCGGACGGCGACCGCGGCCGCGGGGCTGACGGAGCTGGAACGACGCAGCGTCGCCGGGTCTCGCTGGTGGACGTGCGGGGAACTGGACCGGTCACATGAGACTGTGTATCCGACCAGACTCGCCGAGCTGCTGCGCAGACTGCTCGACGAGGGTCCCCCGGCCAGGCCCGTGGTCCTCGACACCGAAATCGTCTAGAAGCGCACGGGACTGGCGCACAATGGTGGGATCGCACGGCTGAAGGGGAACATGCCATGAGCGCCGAGGACCTCGAAAAGTACGAGACCGAGATGGAGCTGAAGCTCTACCGGGAGTACCGCGATGTCGTCGGTCTGTTCAAATACGTGATCGAGACCGAGCGGCGCTTCTACCTCACCAACGACTACGAGATGCAGGTGCACTCGGTCCAGGGCGAGGTGTTCTTCGAGGTGTCCATGGCGGACGCCTGGGTGTGGGACATGTACCGGCCGGCCCGGTTCGTGAAACAGGTCCGCGTGCTCACGTTCAAGGACGTGAACATCGAGGAGCTGAACAAGAGCGATCTGGAGCTGCCGGGTGGGTGAGCCCGTGCATGGGCAGGGGTGGGGATGGCGATCGCCGACATCGCCGCACTCGTGTGAGTGACGGAGATATCCACAACCGGCCGGTTGTCCACCAAGATCCACCAGCGGACTGATCTGCCCTCATCGTTGGCGCCGGAGGTGGTGCCGACATGAACAAGGCACGAGGCGCACTCGGCAGGTACGGCGAGGAGCTGGCCGCGCGGCGGCTGGCCGAGGCCGGGATGACGGTCCTGGAGCGCAACTGGCGCTGTGGCAGGACCGGTGAGATCGACATCGTGGCCCGCGACGGTGACGCGCTGGTCGTCTGCGAGGTCAAGACCCGCAGGGCGGGCGCGTTCGAACACCCGATGGCGGGCGTGACGACCGCCAAGGCGGAACGCCTGCGCGGCCTGGCCGAACGCTGGCTCCAGGAACACGGAGGCGCACCGCCGGGAGGCGTCCGCATCGACCTCGTCGGGGTTGTCCTGCCCAAGCGCGGCGCGCCCGTCGTCGAGCACGCGCGGGGGGTGGCCTGAATGGGATTCGCCCGTACGTGTTCCGTGGCCCTCGTCGGTGTCGAGGGCGTGGTGGTCGAGGTCCAGGCGGACCTGGAACCCGGGGTCGCGGCCTTCACGCTGGTGGGGCTGCCGGACAAGAGCCTGACGGAGAGCCGGGACCGGGTCAGGGCGGCCGTCGTCAACTCCGGAGCCGAGTGGCCCCAGAAGAAACTGACCGTGGGCCTCAGCCCCGCTTCGGTGCCCAAGGCCGGCAGCGGGTTCGACCTCGCCGTGGCCTGCGCCGTCCTGGGCGCCTCGGAGCGGATCGATCCGGGGGTGCTCTCCGACATCGTGATGATCGGGGAGCTGGGGCTCGACGGCCGGGTGCGTCCGGTGCGCGGCATCCTGCCGGCCGTGCTGGCCGCCGCTGACGTCGGCTACACGCAGGTGGTGGTGCCGGAGTGCTCGGCGGCTGAGGCCTCTCTCGTCCCCGGGGTGTCGGTGCTGGGCGTGCGCAGTCTGCGCCAGCTGATCGCCGTGCTCACGGACGAACCCGTACCGGACGAGGAACCCGACGAAGGCCGTCCGGACCCGCTGACGGCCGGGCTGCGCATGCCGGGCGCGGGCGCGGCCACGGGCATGCACAGCGTGGGGGCCGCGCAGCACGATCAGGGGCACGACCTCGCCGACGTCGTCGGCCAGCTCTCGGCGCGGACCGCGGTGGAAGTCTCCGCGGCCGGCGGACACCACCTGTTCCTGGAAGGACCGCCGGGCGCCGGCAAGACCATGCTCGCCGAGCGGCTGCCGGCCATCCTGCCGCGGCTCACCCGACAGGACTCGCTGGAGGTCACCGCGGTCCACTCGGTCGCCGGACTGCTGCCCGCGGGCAAGCCGCTCGTCGACATCGCGCCCTACTGCGCCCCGCACCACTCGGCCACGATGCAGTCCCTCGTCGGCGGTGGACAGGGCGTCGCACGGCCGGGCGCGGTCTCGCTCGCCCACCGCGGAGTGCTCTTCCTCGACGAAACTCCCGAGTTCAGCAGCCAGGCACTGGACGCGCTGCGCCAGCCCCTGGAGGCGGGGCACGTGGTGATCGCGCGCAGTTCGGGCGTCGTGCGGTTCCCGGCGCGGTTCCTGATGGTGCTCGCCGCCAATCCCTGTCCGTGTGGGCGTTTCTCGCAGCGGGACGACCTGTGCGAGTGCTCACCCGCCATGGTCCGCCGCTATCAGGCCCGGCTCTCCGGTCCGCTGCTCGACCGTGTCGACCTCAGGGTCGAGGTGGACCGTGTCACGCGTTCCGAGCTGACGGAGCGCGGGGCGCGGGGCGACTCCACGGCGACGGTCGCCGATCGGGTGCGGGCGGCCAGGGAGCGGGCGGCCGCGAGGCTGGCGGGCACTCCATGGCGGACCAACAGCGAGGTGCCGGGGCGTGAGCTGCGCAGCCGGTGGCACGCGGCGCCGGGAGCGATGGACGACGCCGAGCGGGGCCTGGAACGGGGCGTGCTCACGGCACGGGGGCTGGACCGCGTCCTGCGGGTCGCCTGGACCGTCGCCGACCTCGTGGGCCACGAACGCCCCGACGCGGGCGACGTCGGCCTGGCCCTGCAACTGCGGACCGGGGTTCCGCGCGGGGTGCCGATGGCGATCGGGGCACTGTCATGAGGCCCCGCGTCGGCACGGTGAGGGGAGGGCGGCCGTGACCCAGGGCGGGGTGCCGGAGACCGAGCGGCTCGACCGGGTCTTCCTCGCCCGAGTCGTCGAACCCGGGGACGAACTAGGCGGGCGCTGGCTGCGGGAGCTCGGCGCCCGGGAGGTCGTACGGCGGCTCACCGGTGGCGGGAAGCCGCTGCCGGGGGCGTCGGAGAAGCGCTGGGCGGGGCTGCGCGCCCGCGCCGAACGGGCCGAGCCGCAGCGGGACCTGGCACGGGCGCGGGCAGCGGGGGCGAGGTTCGTGGTGCCCGGCGACCCGGAGTGGCCCGCTCAGCTGGACGACCTGGAAGACGCCCGGCCGACCGGGCTGTGGGTACGGGGACGGGCCGGCCTGCGGATGTGGGCCCTGCGGTCGGTGGCCGTGGTCGGGGCGCGGGCCTGTACGGAGTACGGGGCTCACATGGCGGCCGTGCTGGGCGCCGGACTCGCCGAGCGGGGATGGGTCGTCGTGTCCGGCGGTGCCTACGGAGTCGACGGTGCCGCCCATCGCGGGGCGCTCGGGGCCGACGGGGCGACCGTCGCCGTGCTGGCCTGCGGGGTGGACCGGCCGTATCCGCGGGGGCACACCGAGCTGATCAGGCGTATCGCGGAACAGGGGCTCGTGGTGGGGGAGCTGCCACCCGGGGACCATCCGACACCCAGCAGGTTCGTCCTGCGGAACCGGGTCATCGCCGCACTGACGCGAGGCACCGTGGTCGTCGAGGCGGCCCACCGCAGCGGGGCCCTCGCCACGGCCCGGGCCGCGCAACGGATGGGGCGGTACACGATAGGAGTGCCCGGGCCGGCGACCAGTGGTCTGTCGGCGGGAGTGCACGAACTGCTGCGCGGGGACGCCGAGCTGGTGACCGACGCCGCCGAAGTCGCCGAACTGGTGGGTGACATCGGGGAGCTGGCACCGGACCGGCTCGGGCCGGTGCTGCCCCGCGATCTGCTCGACCCCGACGCCAGACACGTACTCGCCGCGCTCCCCGGGCGCGGGACGGCCACAGGCGACGAGATCGCCCGCGGCGCGGGCACGAGCGTCGACGACGCGGTCGGGAGACTGTACGAACTCCGAGCACTTGGTTACGTCGAACGACATGGCGACGGCTGGAAGTTGACACGCCAGGCGATGATCTCCGTCTCGCCGGATGGGAGGCGATGCTGACCGAGCGTGTTCGGCCGTCCGGGGGAAAGCCGATGGCCTTGGGAATTCCCGCAGTTGGCACCTCTGGACGGTCACGCACAGCGACCGGCATGACCGGGAGGAGCGCCCCGCAGAACGTATCCGCGTACGAGCGATCCCCCGCCCTTCGCGCACTGCGACGCTCCAGTCACGCTACGCTCACGAGGATTCCGAGGCAGACAGGCAACTCGGCATCAGACCGACAGCTCACCCAGGCACCACCAGTTCACGGCAGAACGGCACAAGGCGACGAATGCCCCAGCACACCTCCGGGTCGGACCGGGCGGCAGTTCCCCCCGCCGCTCGCGGCAGCGTGCGCCCGCCCGCCCCCTCGACGCTCGACGAGCTGTGGCGGTCGTACAAGACGACGGGCGACGAGCGGCTGCGCGAGCAGCTGATCCTGCACTACTCGCCCCTGGTCAAGTACGTCGCGGGCCGGGTCAGCGTGGGTCTGCCGGCCAATGTCGAGCAGGCGGACTTCGTCTCGTCGGGGGTGTTCGGGCTCATCGACGCGATCGAGAAGTTCGACATCGACCGGGAGATCAAGTTCGAGACGTACGCGATCACCCGGATCCGGGGCGCGATGATCGACGAACTGCGGGCGCTGGACTGGATTCCGCGGTCCGTACGGCAGAAGGCGCGCAACGTCGAGCGGGCGTACGCGACGCTGGAGGCGCGGCTGCGGCGCACCCCGACGGAGGGGGAGGTGGCCGCCGAGATGGGGATCGCGGTGGACGACCTCCACGCCGTCTTCAGCCAGCTGTCGCTGGCGAACGTGGTGGCGCTGGAGGAACTGCTGCACGTCGGCGGCGAGGGCGGCGACCGGCTGAGCCTGATGGACACGCTGGAGGACACCGCCGCGGACAATCCCGTGGAGGTCGCCGAGGACCGGGAGCTGCGGCGGTTTCTCGCGCGGGCGATCAACACGCTGCCCGAGCGGGAGAAGACCGTCGTCACGCTGTACTACTACGAGGGGCTCACGCTCGCGGAGATCGGCAATGTGCTCGGGGTGACCGAGAGCCGGGTGAGCCAGATCCACACCAAGTCCGTGCTCCAGCTGCGGGCGAAGCTGGCGAGTTTCGGTCGTTGACCTGGCTGGACGGCAACCGGTCGGGGGAAGCGGCTCCCCAGGTCAGCGGTCCGTCCGTACAGTGGATGCGTGCCAAGGATTCGAGCGGCCTCCGTGGCCGAGCACCGGTCGATGCAGCGAGCCGCCCTGCTGGACGCGGCCCGGTCCCTGCTGTCCGAGGGCGGGACGGAGGCGCTGACCTTCCCGGCCCTCGCCGAGCGGACGGGGCTGGCGCGGTCGTCCGTGTACGAGTACTTCCGTTCGCGGGCCGCCGTCGTCGAAGAGCTCTGCGAGGTCGACTTTCCCGTCTGGGCGGCCGAGGTCGAGGCCGCGATGGCCCTCGCGGAGAGCCCCGAGGGCAAGGTCGAAGCGTATGTGCGGCAGCAGCTCGCGCTGGTCGGGGACCGGCGGCACCGGGCCGTGGTCGCCATCTCCGCGAGTGAGCTCGATACGGGGGCGCGCGAGAAGATCCGCGCGACGCACGGTGGCCTGATCGCGATGATCGTCGAGGCGTTGGCCGCCATGGGGCACGCTGAGCCGCGGCTGGCCGCGATGTTGCTCCAGGGGGTTGTCGACGCGGCTGTCCGGCGGATCGAGCTCGGTGCGGCGGAGGAACCCTCGGCGATCACTGAGGCGGCGGTTGCGATGGCTCTGCGGGGGGTTCGAGGCTGAGGTCCTGTCCTTCGATGCCCTTCACTGGGGCTGAGCTCGGGGGTTGGGACGCTTACCGGCGCTTGCCGGGTGCCGCTCTCTTTGGGATGGGCGTCGCCCCAGCGGCACGATTGCCCGCAGCCAAGCAGGCTCGGCAGCCGTAGCCGCGCCGGCCACGGCTCGCAGATACCGCCCGCGGTCATTCGGGCACCCCGATCACCGGCAGCAGCCTCGACGGACCCCTTCGCAGCAGCCAGGGCGGTAGCAGTGACAGTGGGTCCAGGTAGGTCTCGGCTCTGAGCAGGCCCCAGTGGAGGCATGGCGTCGGGTGGCAGTGGGACGGGGTGGGTTCGAGGGTGCCCAGGGGGTCGCCCGCGGCGACCGTGTCGCCCTTGTGGACCGAGGGCTGGACGGGTTGGTACGTCGTCCGTAGGGGTGGGGCTCCGGTGCCCGTCAGTTCGACCGAGACGACGCCTCGGCCCGCGACCCTGCCCGCGAAGGACACCCGCCCCGCGGCGACGGCTCGCACTGGTGTGCCCGGGGCCGCGGCAAGGTCCACGCCCCGGTGGCCCCGCCCGTACGGCGTGGCCGGCGGCTCCCAGCCGCGTACGACCAAGGGGCGCAGGCCGACGGGCCAGGTCCGCCCGATGGCAGGAACCGTCGCCTCGGACGTCGGCGGGCCCGGCGGTGCACCCGGCTCGCCCGGTGTGCCGGTGCCGGGCCGCGCGTCCGGCCCGGGTGGTTCCGTCGCCTCTCGCGGTACGGCCGTCGCCGATGGCGTGGCCGGAAGGGCTGCCCCCAAGAGGGTGACCGCCAGGCCCAGCAGCACCGCCAGCCCCGTACGTACACGTCGTTTTGTCTGCCAGTCAGTTCGCCAGTGAGGTCGCTGGTGAGATCGCCTCCGAGTCATGGCAGAACCGTGCCGCAGCTCGGTCGATCATGGCCGGGATCTGTGGAGTACCGGTCGGTTGTGGATATCGGCGTCACCCGGCCCCTCGCCGGTCCCGTACACTTCTTGTGGCGATCCGGGTCACCGGGTCGACTTCGCACGCCCCGACACAAGGCCAGTACAGGCCGGTGTCAGCGCCTCTCGGTCCTTTGCGGCACGGCGCACGTGGGCGTCAGGCGCGGGCGCTATCCGGCATCCGCGGCACAACCGAGAAATTCAAGGAGAACGGCCATGGCCGTCGTCACGATGCGGGAGCTGCTGGAAAGCGGCGTCCACTTCGGTCACCAGACCCGTCGCTGGAACCCGAAGATGAAGCGCTTCATCTTCACCGAGCGCAACGGCATCTACATCATCGACCTGCTCCAGTCGCTGTCGTACATCGACCGCGCCTACGAGTTCGTCAAGGAGACCGTCGCCCACGGCGGCACGGTCATGTTCGTCGGTACGAAGAAGCAGGCGCAGGAGGCCATCGCTGAGCAGGCCACCCGCGTCGGCATGCCCTACGTCAACCAGCGCTGGCTGGGCGGCATGCTCACCAACTTCTCGACCGTCTACAAGCGTCTGCAGCGCCTCAAGGAGCTGGAGCAGATCGACTTCGAGGACGTCGCGGCCTCCGGTCTGACCAAGAAGGAGCTCCTGGTCCTCTCGCGTGAGAAGGCCAAGCTGGAGAAGACCCTCGGTGGTATCCGCGAGATGCAGAAGGTGCCCAGCGCCGTCTGGATCGTGGACACCAAGAAGGAGCACATCGCGGTCGGCGAGGCCCGGAAGCTCAACATCCCGGTCGTCGCCATCCTCGACACCAACTGCGACCCCGACGAGGTCGACTACAAGATCCCGGGCAACGACGACGCGATCCGCTCCGTCACCCTGCTCACCCGCGTGATCGCCGACGCCGTCGCCGAGGGCCTCATCGCCCGCTCCGGCGTCGCCGCCGAGGCGAAGGGCGAGAAGGCCGCGGGCGAGCCGCTCGCCGAGTGGGAGCGCGACCTGCTCGAGGGCGAGAAGAAGGCTGACGAGGCCGAGAAGCCGGCTGAGGCCGCCGCCGAGGCCCCGGCTGCTCCGGCTGCCGAGGCCCCGGCTGCCGACGCTCCGGCCGCCGATGCCGCCGAGCAGGCCTGACACCGGCCGTACGGCTGAGGTGACGGCGGGCGGCGCCGAGCGCGCCACCCGCCGTTCACCCGTAGCCCCCAGATCTTCGTAGCCCGTAGATCTTTGGTGGACGCCCGCCAAGCCGCGGCGGACGCCGACTTCGAGACTTCGAACTCCGAGAAGAGATTCACAGATCATGGCGAACTACACCGCCGCCGACGTCAAGAAGCTCCGTGAGCTCACCGGCGCCGGCATGATGGACTGCAAGAAGGCGCTGGACGAGGCCGACGGCAACGTCGAGAAGGCCGTCGAGGCGCTCCGCATCAAGGGCCAGAAGGGCGTCGCCAAGCGCGAGGGCCGTTCCGCCGAGAACGGTGCCGTCGTCTCGATCATCGCCGACGACAACTCCTCCGGTGTCCTCGTCGAGCTGAAGTGCGAGACGGACTTCGTCGCCAAGGGTGACAAGTTCCAGGCCGCGGCCAAGGCCATCGCCGAGCACGTCGCCAAGTCCTCCCCGGCCGACCTTGAGGCCCTGCTCGCCTCCGAGATCGAGCCCGGCAAGACCGTCCAGGCGTTCGTGGACGAGGCCAACGCCAACCTGGGCGAGAAGATCGTCCTGGACCGCTTCGCGCAGTTCGCCGACGGCTTCGTGACGGCGTACATGCACCGCACCATGCCCGACCTGCCGCCGCAGATCGGTGTCCTCGTCGAGTTCGACAAGCCGAACGCCGAGGTCGCCAAGGGCATCGCGCAGCACATCGCCGCCTTCGCGCCGAAGTACCTCTCCAAGGAGGACGTCCCGGCCGACGTCGTCGAGTCCGAGCGCCGTGTCGCCGAGGAGACCACCCGCGCCGAGGGCAAGCCTGAGGCCGCCCTGCCGAAGATCGTCGAGGGTCGCCTCAACGGCTTCTTCAAGGACGCCACGCTGCTCGGTCAGCCGTACGCGCTCGACAACAAGAAGTCCGTCCAGAAGGTTCTGGACGAGGCCGGTGTCACCCTGAAGCGCTTCACGCGCATCAAGGTCGGCATCTGAGTCCGTACCGCGATCGACGCGCGACCCGGTTAGGGTCGAAGCAGTCGTCCGCGTACGACGCCACGCGCGCGCGTGGCGGACGACAGCAGATCTGACGAGGAGGCCATTGCCGCGCATGGGATGCAAACCACCCACCGGCAATGGCCTTCTTCGTATGTGTGAAACGTAAAAGAGGCGAGATCTCCATGACGACCAAGGCCCAGAAGAGCGACGACGGCAAAGTACACGGCCGGTTTCTGCTGAAGCTGTCCGGAGAGGCCTTCTCCGGTGGCGGGGGCCTGGGCGTCGACCCCGATGTGGTGCACAAGATCGCCCGCGAGATCGCGGCCGTCGTGCGCGACGGCGCGCAGGTCGCGGTCGTCATCGGCGGCGGCAACTTCTTCCGCGGCGCCGAACTGCAGGTACGCGGCATGGACCGGGCCCGGTCGGACTACATGGGCATGCTCGGCACGGTCATGAACTGCCTCGCCCTCCAGGACTTCCTGGAGAAGGAGGGGATCGACAGCCGGGTCCAGACCGCCATCACCATGGGCCAGGTCGCCGAGCCGTACATCCCGCTGCGCGCCGTACGCCACCTGGAGAAGGGCCGTGTGGTCATCTTCGGCGCCGGGATGGGCATGCCGTACTTCTCCACCGACACCACCGCCGCCCAGCGTGCTCTGGAGATCGACGCCGAGGCCCTGCTGATGGGCAAGAACGGCGTGGACGGGGTCTACGACTCCGACCCCAAGACCAACCCCGAGGCCGTCAAGTTCGACTCCCTCAGCTACGGCGAGGTCATCACCCGCGACCTCAAGGTCGCCGACATGACCGCCATCACCCTGTGCCGCGACAACAAGCTCCCGATCCTCGTCTTCGAGCTTCTGGCCGAGGGCAATATCGCGCGGGCCGTCAAGGGTGAGAAGATCGGCACACTCGTGGGTGATCAGGGCAGCCGGGCCTGACGGGGGACGGACCCTGACCGGGGGATGGACAATGTCCTGCCGGTCGGGAACCGTGCAGGAATAAGACGCGACGCAGCCGGCCGCCGACCTGAACAGTGAACAGCAGCCGGGCCTACTCAAGACACGCAGGAGCAAGTGGTGATCGAAGAGACCCTCCTCGAAGCCGAGGAGAAGATGGAGAAGGCCGTCGTGGTCGCCAAGGAGGACTTCGCCGCGATCCGCACCGGTCGTGCGCACCCGGCGATGTTCAACAAGATCGTGGCCGACTACTACGGTGCACTGACGCCGATCAACCAGCTGGCCTCGTTCTCGGTGCCGGAGCCGCGCATGGCCGTGGTGACCCCGTTCGACAAGAGCGCGCTGCGCAATATCGAGCAGGCGATCCGCGACTCCGACCTGGGCGTCAACCCGAGCAACGACGGAAACATCATCCGGGTGGTGTTCCCCGAGCTCACCGAAGAGCGCCGCCGTGACTACATCAAGGTCGCCAAGACCAAGGCCGAGGACGCCAAGGTCTCCATCCGCTCGGTGCGCCGCAAGGCCAAGGACGCCATCGACAAGATGATCAAGGATGGCGAGGTCGGCGAGGACGAGGGCCGCCGTGCGGAGAAGGAGCTCGACGACACCACCGCGAAGTACGTCGCCCAGGTGGACGAGCTGCTCAAGCACAAGGAAGCGGAGCTTCTCGAAGTCTGATGAACGACTCTTCCTGGGGGGCGCCGCCACAAACCGGGTACTGGGACCCGTCCGACCAGGGGCCCGTCCAGGGGGCTGCCCCCGCGGGTCCGGCGTACGATGCGCCCGTGGACCGGCGTCCATTGGAAACCCAGCCCATGCCCATCGTGCCCGACGTACCCGCGCATGGCGGAGACCAGGATGACGACCGGGGGGCCGCTCGGCTGAGCGGCCCCCTGTTCCGAGACGAGACACCGCCGGCGCGGTCACACCGGGCCGCGTCGCAGAAGACGGAGCCCATGCCCGACGCCCCGCAGCCCGCCCCGCAGAAGAAGAGCGCGGGCCGTGACCTGGGCGCGGCCATAGGTGTCGGTGTCGGGCTCGGTGCGGTGATCACCGCGTCGTTGTTCATCGTCAAGGCCGCCTTCGTCGGCGTGATAGCGGTCGCCGTGGTGGTGGGCCTGTGGGAGCTCACGTCGCGGCTGCAGGAGCGCAAGTCCATCAGGGCGCCCCTCGTACCGCTCGCGGTCGGCGGCGCCGCGATGGTCGTCGCCGGGTATGTGCGGGGCGCCGAGGGCGCGTGGGTGGCGATGGCGCTCACCGCGCTCGCGGTCCTGGTCTGGCGCATGACAGAGCCACCGGAGGGCTACCTCAGAGACGTCACGGCAGGCGTCTTCGCGGCTTTCTACGTGCCGTTCCTGGCCACGTTCGTCGCGATGATGCTCACGGCCGACGACGGCCACCGGCGGGTCCTCACGTTCCTGCTGCTGACGGTCGTCAGCGACACGGGCGCGTACGCCGTCGGCTGGCGCTTCGGCACGCACAAGCTCGCCCCGCGCATCAGCCCCGGCAAGACCCGCGAGGGGCTGCTCGGCGCGATCACCTTCGCCATGGCGGCGGGCGCCCTGAGCATGGAGTTCCTGATCGACGACGGCACCTGGTGGCAGGGTCTCCTGCTCGGCCTCGCCGTCGCCGCCAGCGCTACGCTGGGCGACCTCGGCGAGTCCATGATCAAGCGGGACCTCGGCATCAAGGACATGGGCACGCTGCTGCCGGGGCACGGGGGAATCATGGATCGGCTGGATTCGCTGCTGCCTACGGCGCCGGTGGTGTGGTTGTTGTTCGTCGTTTTCGTGGGGTCCGGGTGACCGCGGCCCTGTCGTGAACCCGAGGAGCCCTCGTTCCCGTGACGGGACGGGGGCTTCTGTCGATGGCGGCCCGGCCGACCCGGTGGGACGATTTGGGTGTACGCCCTCAAAGGGAGTTCACCATGTCCACCATTCGAGAATCGATCGATGTCGACCGCAGCCCCGAAGACGTCTACGCGTACCTCGTCGACCCCTCCCACCTGCCCGAATGGCAGCTGAGCGCGATCGACGCGGAGCGGCTCGACGAGGGGCCGGTGCACGCCGGCTCCCGCGTCCGGGTCACCCGGCGCGTCGGCCGCCGCGAGCTGCCGATGACCATGGAGGTCACCGAGGATCACCCGCCGCACAGCTGGGACCTGCAAGGTGTCGACGGTCCCGTGAGGGGACACGTCCACGGTGAGATCGAGCCGCTCGACCAGGGCCGGCGCTCACGGGTGACACTGGCAGTCGACTTCGAAGGACACGGCATCGGCAAGCTCCTCGTGCCTCTCGTCGTCCGCCCCCAGGTCCGCAAGGAGCTGCCGCGCAACGAGCGGACACTCAAGGACCGGCTGGAGCGCAGCGTCGCGTAGATCGTCTTTCTCCTCTGGCTCACCCACTCGCACTGGTCGGCGGGCGGGTGAGCCGGGCCGGTCTGTTCATGGGCCAGGTCCGTGATCTTCGGCGACTGGGGTTGACAGACAGCAGGTACCCTGGGAGGGCTCGTGGCGTCCGGCTGCGGGCCCTTTCGTTCGTCCCCGCCCACGCGGGGGTTGTCCCGTGAGGTCTCCTGGCTTCGGCATTGCCCAGCCGTTGTCCCCGCCCACGCGGGGTGCCAGGCCCCGTCGTTATGAGGAGTTGCCCGACCGTGGCACGTCCAGCCCCCGGCGAGCTCGCTTTCGTCGCGCCCCGCGGAGCCAAGAAACCTCCCCGGCACCTCGCCGACCTCACGCCCGCCGAGCGGAAGGAGGCGGTGGCCGCGGTCGGGGAGAAGCCGTTTCGTGCGAAGCAGTTGTCGCAGCACTACTTCGCGCGGTACGCGCACGCCCCTGAGCAGTGGACGGACATCCCCGCCGGTTCGCGCGCCAAGCTGCAGGAGGCGCTGCTTCCGGAGCTGATGACGGTCGTACGGCATCTGTCGACCGACGCGGACACCACCCGCAAGACGCTGTGGCGGCTGTTCGACGGGACGCTCGTCGAGTCGGTGCTCATGCGGTACCCGGACCGGGTGACGATGTGCATCAGCTCGCAGGCGGGGTGCGGGATGAACTGTCCCTTCTGCGCGACGGGGCAGGCGGGGCTGGACCGGAATCTGTCCACCGCCGAGATCGTGCACCAGATCGTGGACGGGATGCGGGCACTGAGGGATGGGGAGATCCCGGGCGGTCCGGCGCGGCTCTCCAACATCGTGTTCATGGGCATGGGTGAGCCGCTCGCCAACTACAACCGGGTCGTCGGTGCCATCCGCCGGCTCACCGACTCCGAGCCGGACGGCCTCGGTCTGTCGCAGCGCGGGATCACCGTGTCGACGGTCGGGCTGGTCCCGGCCATCCACCGGTTCGCCGACGAGGGCTTCAAATGCCGGCTCGCGATCTCCCTGCACGCGCCGGACGACGAGCTGCGCGACACCCTCGTACCGGTCAACACGCGGTGGAAGGTGCGGGAAGTCCTCGACGCCGGGTGGGAGTACGCGGCCAGGTCCGGGCGGCGGCTGTCCATCGAGTACGCGCTGATCCGGGACATCAACGACCAGGCATGGCGCGGTGACCGGCTCGGGCGGCTGCTCAAGGGCAGGCCCGTGCATGTGAACCTGATCCCGCTGAACCCGACGCCGGGCTCGAAGTGGACCGCCTCGCGGCCCGAGGACGAGAAGGCGTTCGTCGAGGCGATCGCCGCGCACGGTGTGCCGGTGACGATCCGGGACACCCGTGGTCAGGAGATCGACGGGGCGTGCGGGCAGCTCGCGGCCACCGAACGGTAGTCTGACCCGCGTCAGTACGACGTCATGGCCGTACAACTGCATAGCAACTTCATATTCCGGTCATCTTCATCATCCGACAGGGGAGCGCCACAGCGCTGAGAGTGCGGGACAGCCCGCAGACCCTCTGAACCTCGCCCAGGTCATTCTGGGTAGGAAGTTCGGTCACCACTCAAGCTGTTGCGCCCTGCCCGGGAGCCGACGGAAACCCCTTCCGAGGTCCTGGGCAGGGCCGCGTCTCTTCCTGGTCACCCAGGAGGAATTCATTGAGCACCACCAGGAAGTTCGCCGCCGTGGGCCTGGGCCTCGTCACGCTGTCGGCCGTGTCCGCGTGCGGGTCGTCCGAAGACACCGGCTCGACGGACTCCAAGACCGTCACCCTCGTCAGCCACAACTCCTTCGCCGCCTCCGAGGACGTACTGAAGGCGTTCGAGCAGCAGTCCGGGTACAAGGTGAAGGTCCTTGAGGACGGCGACGCCGGGCAGGCCGTCAACAAGGCGATCCTCACCAAGGACAACCCGCAGGGCGACGTCTTCTTCGGCGTCGACAACACGCTGCTGTCCCGGGCGCTCGACAACGGGCTCTTCCAGCCGTACGAGGCCAAGGGGCTCGACCAGGTCGCGGAGGAGTACCAGGTCGACGAGGGCCGGCACCGGGTCACGCCTGTCGACACCGGTGACATCTGCGTCAACTACGACAAGGCGTACTTCACCGAGCACGAGCTCGAACCGCCGAACTCGTTCGACGACCTGGTCAAGCCCGAGTACAAGGACCTGCTCGTCACCGAGAACGCGTCCACGTCCTCGCCGGGTCTGGGCTTCCTGCTCGGCACGGCCGCCGAGTACGGCGACGACGGCTGGGCGGGCTACTGGGACAAGCTCAAGGCCAACGGGGTGAAGGTCGTCGACGGCTGGGAGCAGGCGTACAACGAGGAGTTCTCGGGGTCCGCCGGCGGCAAGCAGGCGAAGGCGGACCGGCCGCTGGTCGTCTCGTACGCCTCCTCCCCGCCCGCCGAGGTGATCTTCGCCGACCCGAGGCCGGAGACCGCGCCGACCGGGGTCGCGACGGGCACTTGCTTCCGGCAGGTGGAGTACGCGGGGCTGCTGAGCAACGCGAAGAACGCGGAGGGCGGCAAGGCGCTCATCGACTTCATGATCGGCAAGGCGTTCCAGGAGGACATGCCGATGAACATGTTCGTCTACCCGGTGCGGGAGGGCGCCCAGGTGCCCGAGGAGTTCACGCAGTACGGCCCGCAGGCGGAGGACCCCGAGACCATGGCCCCGGAGAAGATCGCCGACAAGCGTGACGACTGGGTCAAGTCGTGGACCTCGCTCGTACTGAAGTAACTGAAGTAAGGGTCCGCAGGGATCCCCGGGGGAGCGCGGCGAGGCTCGGGCTCATGGCCCTGCCCGTCGCGTTCTTCGGGGTCTTCTTCGCCTACCCCGTCACCGCGATCGTCGCGCGCGGGCTCAAGACCGACGAGACCGACGGCGGCTGGCAGTTCGGGCGGCTGGTGGACGTGCTGGCGCAGTCCGACATCCGGCATGTGCTGTGGTTCACCACCTGGCAGGCGCTCGTCTCCACCGCGCTCACGCTGCTGATCGCGCTCCCCGGCGCGTATGTCTTCGCGCGCTTCGATTTCAGGGGCAAGCAGGTGCTGCGGGCGGTCGTCACCGTCCCCTTCGTACTGCCGACCGTCGTCGTGGGGACCGCGTTCCTGGCTCTGGTCGGGCGTGGCGGTCTGCTCGACGAGCTGTGGGGTGTACGGCTGGACACCACCGTCTGGGCCATCCTGCTCGCGCACGTCTTCTTCAACTACGCCGTCGTCGTCCGCACCGTCGGCGGGCTCTGGTCGCAGCTCGACCCCCGCCAGGAGGAGGCCGCCCGGATGGTCGGGGCCTCGCCGCTGAAGGCCTGGCGGAGGGTCACCCTGCCGGCCCTGGCACCTGCCGTGGCCGCCGCCGCGCTGATGGTGTTCCTCTTCACCTTCACCTCCTTCGGTGTGGTCCAGATCCTCGGCGGGCCCACGTTCTCCACCCTCGAAGTGGAGATCTACCGGCAGACCTCGGAGATCTTCGACCTCTCCACGGCCGCCGTGCTGACGATCGTCCAGTTCGCGGCGGTGGGCGCGATCCTCGCCGTGCACGCCTGGACCGTACGGCGGCGGGAGACCGCGCTGCGGCTGGTGGACGCGTCGGCGACGGCCCGGCGGCCGCGCGGGGCGGGGCAGTGGGCGCTGCTCGCGGGCGTGCTCGCCACCATCGCCGTACTGCTTCTGCTGCCGCTCGCCGTGCTGGTGCAACGGTCGCTCGACGCACGGGGGTTCGCGTACTACAAGGCGCTGACCCGCGACGACAGCGGGGTCTTCCTGGTGGCGCCGATCGAGGCGATCGGTGTCTCGCTGCGGTACGCGCTCGCCGCCACCGTCATCGCCGTGGTGATCGGCGGCCTGGCAGCCGCTGCCCTGACCCGCCGTGCCGGTCGTCTCGTACGGGGCTTCGACGCGCTGCTGATGCTGCCGCTGGGCGTGTCCGCCGTGACGGTCGGGTTCGGGTTCCTGATCGCGCTGGACGAGCCGCCGCTGGACCTGCGGAGCTCGTGGATTCTGGTGCCGCTCGCGCAGGCGCTGGTGGGCGTCCCCTTTGTCGTACGCACCATGCTGCCCGTGCTGCGGGCGGTGGACGAGCGGCTGCGGGAGGCGGCGTCCGTGCTCGGGGCCTCGCCCTGGCGGGTGTGGCGCGAGGTCGATCTGCCGCTGGTGCGGCGGGCGTTGCTGATCGCGGCCGGGTTCGCCTTCGCCGTGTCGCTCGGGGAGTTCGGGGCGACCGTGTTCATCGCGCGGCCCGACAACCCGACGCTTCCGGTGGCCGTGGCGCGACTGCTCGGCCGCCCCGGAGCCCTCAACTACGGGCAGGCCATGGCCCTTTCGACGATCTTGATGGTGGTGTGCGCGGTGGCCCTGCTGGTGCTGGAGCGGCTGCGTACCGACCGGACGGGGGAGTTCTAGATGCTGCTGAGCCTTGAGGGCGCGACGGTACGGTTCGGTGGCCGGGCCGTCCTCGACGCCGTCGACCTCGATGTCGCCGAGCACGAGATCGTGTGCGTGCTCGGGCCGAGCGGGAGTGGCAAGTCGACGCTGCTGCGGGCGGTCGCCGGGCTGCAACCCCTCGACGGCGGGCGGGTGTTCCTCGGTGGCCGGGAGATGGGCGGCGTGCCCGCGCACCGGCGTGGGGTCGGCCTGATGTTCCAGGACCATCAGCTGTTCCCGCAGCGGGACGTGGGCGGGAACGTCGCGTTCGGGCTGCGCATGCGTGGCGCGGCGAAGGGCGAACAGGCCGTACGCGTACGCGAGTTGCTGGAGCTGGTCGGGCTGCCGGGAGCCGCCCGCAGAGGGGTCGGGGAACTCTCCGGCGGTGAACAGCAGCGTGTCGCCCTCGCCCGTGCCCTCGCCCCGCGGCCCCGGCTGCTGATGCTCGACGAACCGCTCGGCCAGCTCGACCGCTCGCTGCGGGAGCGGCTCGTCGTCGAACTGCGCCAGCTCTTCGGCGAGTTGGGCACGACGGTCCTCGCTGTCACGCACGACCAGGGGGAGGCGTTCGCACTGGCCGACCGGGTCGTGGTGATGCGGGACGGACGGATCGCCCAGTCCGGTACGCCCCTTGAGGTCTGGCAGCACCCCGTGGACGAGTTCGTGGCGCGCTTCCTCGGCTTCGACAACGTGGTCGCGGCGACCGTGAGCGGCGAGGCCGCCGACACGCCCTGGGGGAAGGTGCCGGTGCCCGAGGCCTCGCCGCAGGGGGCGGGCGCACTGCTGGTCAGGCCCGCGGGCGTACGGCTCGTGGGGCCGGAGGACGGGCTGCGCTGCACCGTGGCCGCACGCACGTTCCGGGGCACCCACGTCGCCGTACATCTGCAGCCCGAGGACGCGCCGCGCCTGGAGGCGGCCTGTGCGCTGCGGGAGGCTCCGGAGCCCGGGGACGAGGTCGGGGTGGCGTTCGACGCAGCCGAAATTGTCGTACTCGAAGGGGCTTGTGGCGCCTAAGGTGCGGATCATGATGAAGCCTGGGCAAGAGTGCCATGACCGCTACTGCGACGAGATCGAGCTTCAGGTACGGCAGTTGAGGGACGTCGTGACGTCCGGTGCCGATCTGTCGACGACCGTGCCGACCTGCCCCGACTGGTCCCTGGAGCAGCTCGTACGGCACACCGGCGGCGCCCTGCGCTGGGTGGAGCTGACCGTGCGGAGCCGGGCGGAGAAGGAGGTGCCGGAGGAGGAGGTGCCGCTGTTCGAGGGGCCCGAGGCCCGGGAGGACCTGGACGCGTGGCTCGCGGAGACCGGGGAGACGGTGGTCGCGGCCCTGCGTGAGGCGGGGCCCGACGCGCCGGTGTGGACGTGGGCCTGGGAGCACACCGCCGGCTTCTGGGCCCGCCGGATGACCCACGAGCTGACGGTCCACCGCGCGGACGCGACACTCGCCGCCGGGCTGCCGTACACGGTGGCGCCCGACATCGCCGCGGACGCGATCGACGAGTGGCTGGAGATCGTCGAGTTCGCGCAGCGGACGATGCCGGAGGACCCGGCGCACGAACTGCGCGGTCCCGGCCGCAGCCTCCATCTCCACGCGACCGACACCCCCGCCGGGTTGAACGCCGAGTGGCTCGTCGAGCTCACCGAGGAAGGCGTGCGCTGGCGCCGGGGCCACGAGAAGGCGACGGTCGCGCTGCGCGGGCCGCTCACCGAGCTGTTGCTCGCCTTCTACCGCCGACTCCCGCCGGACAGCGGGCGGCTGGAGGTGCTGGGGGACCGGGAGCTGCTGGAGTTCTGGCTGGAGCGGGCGACGTTCGCGTAGGCGTACGGCCCGCCTCCTCGGCAAAGAGGCGGAGAGGCGGGCCGTACGGTCAAGCGCGTTCGATCAGCGGGACGAGGCGCCACGGCGGCGCATGCCGTAGAAGATGGCGCCGCCGCCGACCGCGACCAGGGCGGCCGCGATTCCGGCGATGACACCGGTGTTGGAGCTCGCGCCGGTCTCGGCGAGGTTCGACTGGCCCTGGGGCTGGGGTGCGCCCTCGGGCGACGGAGCGTTGTCGTCCGTGGTGTCGGCGGGCGGGGTGCTCTCGGACGCCGACGGGGTGGGGGTCGGGTTCGGCGTCGGGGTGTCGTCTGTGGACTCGGACGGCTCGTCCGACGGCTCCGGGTTCTCCGGGGTTTCCGGGGTCTCCTCGGCCGGCGGCGGGTCGTCCGTCGTCTGGCAGGCGTCGGCGGGCGCGGTCAGCATCGGCAGGTCCGCGTTGACGTACGTGGCGGCGTAGATGTGGACGCGGTACTTGGCCTTCGGCTGCCAGTCCTCCTCGAAGGTGACGGTGACGCCCGCGGCGGTCGAGTCCTCGATCGTCTGGGTGCCGACCAGCTCCTCGTCCGCCCCGTTCTTCCGGAAGACACTGACTTCGGCTGTGACGCCCAGCGGGTCCACGTCGGTCACGCGGATGACGCCCCTGTCGCCTTCGCACTCGGCCACGGCGGAGAAGTCTTTGATGCTGCAGGCCATTGCGTCGCCCGCGACGCCGAGGACGAGCGCGGCGGAGGCGGAGACAACACCGAGGAAACGCACCGATCGTGCGGTACGGGGGAATGCACGGGACACTATGGACACGGTTGCCCTTCACGGGGATGCGCACATGCGGGGGGTTGGAGGACACCAGTGGGACGTTGGTATCCCCATGAGGTCCCCAGGTCTATAAGTGCGGGATAAGCACTGTCAATCCGGAGAGGTGGCCTCGCAGTTGGCTTTACCCTTTCATTAACCGCCGACAGGTTTTGTCGACCAATCCCCTAAGTCGCCGCAGAATTGTGAGAGTTCAACCACCGAGCCGTCCCAGCGCCTCCGGTGCCTCCTCGATCCGGTCCACCAACGCGATCCGCACCTCCATCGAGCGCTCCCGCGCAAGGGACTTCAGGAGGGGCCAGGCGGGCAGCCTCTCCGTCCAGTGGGTGCGGTCGACCAGGACCATCGGGGTGGGTTCGCCGCGGGACTCGTAGTAGTTGGGGGTCGCGTTGTCGAAGATCTCCTGGACGGTGCCGGCGGCGCCGGGGAGGAAGACGACACCCGCGTTGCAGCGGGCCAGCAGGCCGTCCTCGCGGGTGGCGTTGGCGAAGTACTTGGCGATGTGCGCGGCGAAGACGTTCGGGGGCTCGTGGCCGTAGAACCAGGTGGGGATGCCGACCGAGTCGCCGCCCTCGGGCCAGCGGGCGCGGACCTCGAAGGCGGCCGCCGCCCACTCGGTGATCGAGGGGGTGAACTTCGGTGCCTTGCCGAGGAGCTGGAGCGACTCGGCGAGCATCTCGTCGTCGTACGGGGCCGCGTACGCGCCGAGGTTCGCCGCCTCCATCGCGCCCGGCCCGCCGCCGGTGGCGACCGTGAACCCGGCGCGGGCGAGCGCGCGGCCGAGCCGGGCGGCACCCTCGTACGCCTCCGTGCCGCGCGCCATCGCGTGGCCGCCCATGACCCCCACCACCCGGGCGCCGACGAGGAGTTCGTCGAGCGCGTCCGAGACGGCGTCGTCGTGGATCGAGCGCAGCATCGACGCGAAGACGTCCCCGTCCGCCTTCGTCTGCTGGAACCAGGCGTACGCGTGGGCGTCGGGCGTCGCCTCGTAACCCTCGGCGAGCGAGGTGAAGAGCTCGTCGGGGGAGTAGAGCAGGCCCCGGTACGGGTCGAAGGGGAGGCCCGGAACCGGCGGGAACACCAGCGCGCCCGCGGACCGTACGTGGGCCGCCGCCTCGGGGGCCATCGGGCAGCCGAGGAAGACGGCGCCCTCGCAGCCGAGGGTCAGCAGGGTGGTCGTACGGTCCGTCAGGTCGACGGCCTGGACGCGGTAATGGGCGATCGAGCCGCGTGCCGAGACGACTTCGTCGAACTCGGTGAGCGACTCGATCTCGCGATCGTGAGCGGCGTGGAACGGCTGGGCGGGTGTCTGATGCACCCGCCCATGCTAAACACCGTGAAGAAAAGGGTCGCTCAGCCCTCGACCGCGGCCGGGTCCATCCACACGACCTCCCAGGTGTGACCGTCGAGGTCGTCGAAGGCGCGGCCGTACATGAAGCCGTGGTCCTGCGTCTCGCCGGATACGGAACCGCCCGCCGCGATCGCCCTGTCGACCAGCTCGTCCACCTTCTCGCGGCTCTCCGCGCTCAGCGCCAGCAGCACCTCGCTGGTCTTCGTCGAGTCCGCGATCTCCTTCTTCGTGAAATCCGCGTAGCGCTGCTTGGAGAGGAGCATCGCCACGATGGTGTCGCTGATCACGACGGAGGCGCAGTGCTCGTCGCTGAACTGCGGGTTGATCGTGTAGCCGAGCTCGGTGAAGAACTTCTTCGAGGCGTCGAGGTCGTTCACGGCCAGGTTCACGAAGATCATCTGCTGGTACATACGAGGTGTCTCCCATCGGTGTTGATCCGTTCGGTGGGGTAGACCGGGGGATCGCGGAGAACTCATCGCTCGGAGCGGATTTTTTTCGTACGAGTTTTCCGGCGCCACCGAAGCGGTCGGTCACGCCCCCAGTGGCAACGCCGCCAGCTCGGCGACCGTCCAGGTCAGCGGGCCGAACACGGCGAGCAGCACGCCCGCGCGGAGCAGGGCCGCACTGCGGAGGAGAGTGGCGGGCGCCCCGAGCCGCAGCAGCGCGGCCATGGTGTCCGCGCGGGCGTCGCGTGCCTCCATGGCGGCCAGCGCGAGCGTGAGAACGGTGCAGCCCGTCACCAGGGTGGCGCCCAGCGTGGTGAGCGGACCGATGTCGGGTCGCGCGCCGGAGTAGAGGGTCGCCATGGCGTACGCCGCCGAGGCCACCGCGCACACCACCCCGAGCGGGCGCCCGATCCGCCGCGCCTCCTCCTGGAGCACGCGCCCGGCGAGCAGCCGCAGCGCCCCCGGCCGTACGGACTGGAGCAGCCGTCCGCACAGGTGGGTCAGCCCGGGCGCGGCCAGGGCCAGCCCGAGCGCGGTGAGCAGCCAGCCGCCGAGCACTCCGGCCGGGCTGTCCACGGAGCCGCCGGGCAGCGTGAGCGCGGAGGCGGGGCCGGAGCGGCTCGCGTACGCCTCGACGGCGAGGCCCGCGGCGAGTACGGCGGTGCCCCAGGGGAGGCCGCCGGGGGCAGGCCGGGGCGCGGCGGGGCTCAAGGGGCCGTCCGGTTCGGCGGAGGCGGGTACGGCGGGCTCCTCGTCCTCACCGGCGTCGGCGAACTCACCCTCGTACCGGGTCGCACCACCACGCCCCCCGGCGCGCCCGCGGACGTCGAACGTGTCGTACGCCATGAAGCGGTTCCACGGTCCGGCCGGGCGGGGCCGGTCCTCCGGCGGCCGCAGGACCAGCGCGGTCGTCACGGAGGCGATGACCGGGACCAGCGCGAGCAGGGTCAGGGCGGCCGGCAGGGGCAGCGGCCGGCCGGCGGCGAGGGCGTCGGCCGCGTCGCCGTCGAACGGCAGGCCCGTGAGGTCGCCGCGCAGGTGGAGGAAGAAGAGCAGGGCGAGCATCGAGCCGAGCGTGGTGGACAGGGCCGTGGTGACCGCCGAGACGGCCATCAGGCGGCCGGGGCCCAGGCCGATGGCGGAGAGGCCGGGTCGTGGCCGGGTGCCCGGGTCGGCGCGGGCGACCGTGACCGCGAAGTACACCGTGGCGGCGGCGGGCGCGACGCACCAGCCCAGGCGGAGCAGCGAACCGGCGGTCGCGTCCGGGTGGGCCATGGCGTGGCCGAGCGCGCACAGCAGCAGGAACCCCGTGCCGCCGGACGCCGCGGCGACGAGGAGGCGGCGGAGCTGGACGGCCGGGTGGGACCGGCGGGCTAGACGGAGAGCGAGCACGCGGCCCGGCCTTCCGGTTCGGCGCGGCCTTCCGACGGGGCGGCGGACGGCAGGTGGACGGTGTTCACACGGCGTCCGTCGAGCAGCGACACCGTGCGGTCGGCGAGCCCGGCGGTGTCCGCGTCGTGCGTGGCCAGCACGACCGTGATGCCGTGCGAGCGGGCCGCCGTGGTGAGGGTGCGCAGGACGTGGGCGCGGTCGGCGCGGTACAGGGCGGCGGTCGGCTCGTCGGCGAAGAGCACGGTGGGGGAGCCGACCAGGGCGCGGGCGACGACCAGCCGCTGGCGCTCGGCCTGGAGCAGGGCGTGCGGGCGTTTGCGGGCCGAGCCGCCGATGTCGAGGCGCTCCAGCCACTCCAGGGCGGCGGTCTTGGCGGCCCGGCGTCCGCTGCCGCGCAGCATCAGCGGCAGGGCGGCGTTCTCCCAGGCGTTCAGCTCGGGGACGAGGACCGGCTCCGGGTCGATCCAGCCGAAGCGGTCGCGGCGCAGCCGTTCGCGGGTGAGCGGGCCCATGGTGTGCACGGGCGTGCTGTTGAACCACACCTCGCCCCGCTGCGGCAGCAACTGCCCCGACAGGCACCGCAGGAGCGTGGTCTTGCCGCTGCCGCGCGGCCCGCTGACGGCGAGGATCTCTCCTTCGCGGACGCCGATCGACACACCCTGGAGGGCGGGCGTGCCGTCGTGCGCGTAGGTCAGCGTGCGTGCCCAGAGCACGTCGTTGTCCGGCGGGGCCACCATGGGCGTACACCTCGGTTCAGATCGCGAATGCCGTGGGGAGTCCCCCGTCCGGGGGAACGAAGGCAGGGGCTGTCGGTCACGGGCACCGCCACGGGCGGGCTGCGTCGCACGCAGCGCGTCGCGAGAACCAAGCACGCGCTACCTCCTAGGCATTCTGCCGACCGGGCCGGTCTCGACCCGGCTGGTGCTGATCGCGTAGGACTCGATCGTTCGCTGAGCGGCCGAGCGGCGTGAACCAGGAATGCCCCTCGCCGCGAAGGGGAGGAGTCAAAGGGCACGCTAGGGAGCCAGGGCCGGAACACTGGACAGCACGCGGCCCGGGTGCACCCGTACCACTCGCATGGGTGCACCCGGGCCGTGTGAACCGCCGGGGGCTACAGCTTGGTCCACGCCTCCGTCAGCGTCGCGCGCAGGATCTGCTCGATCTCGTCGAACGTCTCCTGATGGGCGATCAGCGGCGGGGCGATCTGGACGACGGGGTCGCCGCGGTCGTCGGCGCGGCAGTACAGGCCGTTGTCGAAGAGGGCCTTGGAGAGGAAGCCGTAGAGGATGCGCTCGGTCTCCTCGTCGTTGAAGGTCTCCTTCGTCGCCTTGTCCTTCACCAGCTCGATGCCGTAGAAGAACCCGTTGCCGCGGACGTCGCCGACGATCGGCAGGTCGTACAGCTTCTCCAGGGTGGCCCGGAACGCGCCCTCGTTGTCGAGGACGTGCTGGTTCAGGCCTTCGCGCTCGAAGAGGTCGAGGTTGGCCAGGCCCACGGCCGCGGAGACCGGGTGGCCGCCGAAGGTGTAGCCGTGCAGGAAGGTGTTGTCGCCCTGGTAGAAGGGCTCGGCGAGGCGGTCCGAGACGATGCAGGCGCCGATGGGGGAGTAGCCCGAGGTCATGCCCTTGGCGCAGGTGATCATGTCGGGGACGTAGCCGAACTTGTCGCAGGCGAACATCGTGCCGAGCCGTCCGAAGGCGCAGATGACCTCGTCCGAGACCAGCAGGACGTCGTACCGGTCGCAGATCTCGCGCACCCGCTGGAAGTAGCCGGGCGGCGGCGGGAAGCAGCCGCCGGCGTTCTGCACCGGTTCCAGGAAGACGGCCGCGACGGTCTCCGGGCCCTCGAAGAGGATCTGCTGCTCGATCTGGTCGGCGGCCCAGCGGCCGAAGGCCTCCGGGTCGTCGCCGTGGATCGGCGCGCGGTAGATGTTGGTGTTCGGGACCTTGTGCGCGCCCGGGACCAGCGGCTCGAAGGGCGCCTTCAGGGCGGGCAGGCCCGTGATGGACAGGGCGCCCTGCGGGGTGCCGTGGTAGGCGACGGCGCGCGAGATGACCTTGTACTTGGTGGGCTTGCCGGTCAGCTTGAAGTACTGCTTGGCGAGCTTCCACGCGGTTTCGACCGCCTCGCCGCCGCCGGTGGTGAAGAAGACCTTGTTCAGGTCGCCGGGCGCGTGGTGCGCGAGCCGCTCGGCCAGCTCGACGGCCTTCGGGTGGGCGTAGGACCACACCGGGAAGAAGGCCAGCTCCTGGGCCTGCTTGAACGCGGTCTCCGCCAGCTCGGTGCGGCCGTGGCCCGCCTGGACCACGAACAGGCCCGCGAGACCGTCGAGGTAGCGCCTGCCCTTGTCGTCGTAGATGTACGTGCCCTCGCCCCGGACGATGGTGGGGACGGGGGAGTTCTCGTACGAGGACATGCGGGTGAAGTGCATCCACAGGTGGTCGTACGCGGTCCTGCTGAGGTCCTTGGGGGTGTCGGTACTCACGGTTATCGGGTTCCCCACATGTAGGTCTGCTTCTTGAGCTTCAGGTAGACGAAGCTCTCGGTGGAGCGCACTCCGGGGACGGCCCGGATGCGTTTGTTGATGACCTCCAGGAGGTGGTCGTCGTCCTCGCAGACGATCTCCACCATCAGATCGAAGGAACCGGCGGTCATCACCACGTACTCGCACTCGTCCATGGCGGTCAGCGCATCGGCCACGGCCTCCACGTCGCCCTCGACATTGACGCCGACCATCGCCTGCCGACGGAAGCCCACGGTGAGTGGGTCCGTGACGGCGACGATCTGCATCACGCCCTGGTCGAGCAGCTTCTGGACGCGCTGGCGCACGGCCGCTTCGGAGAGGCCGACGGCCTTGCCGATCGCGGCGTACGGCCGGCGGCCGTCCTCCTGGAGCTGTTCGATGATGGCGAGGGAGACGGCATCCAGATGGGACGTGCCGTTTCTGGACTCGCGGGAGTCCTTCTGGTCTGCGCTTCGACTGGCCACGAGGTCACTGTGCACGACGTCTCGACAGTTCCGCAAGGCCGTACCGATGAATTTCGTTGTTTTCGTAGTCGAGACTTGCGGATTCCGTAGCTGTGGCGGGAGTGGGGCTGTTGAAAACGTGGAGCGGCGGACTAGGGTGGGTGTCTCAAGGAATGGACAGTTCGACCTGACAGGAGGCCGGCAGTGAGCACCGAGCTGCGTCGTCTGCGCTACTACATCAATGGTGAGTTCCGGGACGCCGCCGACGGACGGACCACCGAGGTGGTCAACCCCGCGACGGGCGAGGCGTACGCGACCGCGCCGCTGTCCGGGCAGGCCGACGTCGACGCGGCGATGGCAGCGGCCGCCGCCGCCTTCCCGGGCTGGCGCGACACGACCCCCGCCGAGCGACAGAAGGCCCTCCTGAAGATCGCGGACGCCTTCGAGGAGCGCGCCGAGGAGCTCATCGCGGCCGAGGTGGAGAACACGGGCAAGCCGACCGGGCTCACCCGGTCGGAGGAGATCCCGCCGATGGTCGACCAGATCCGCTTCTTCGCGGGCGCGGCGCGGATGCTCGAAGGCCGGTCGGCCGGTGAGTACATGGAGGGGATGACCTCCATCGTCCGCCGCGAGCCGGTCGGCGTCTGCGCGCAGGTCGCGCCCTGGAACTACCCGATGATGATGGCCGTGTGGAAGTTCGCCCCGGCCATCGCCGCGGGCAACACCGTCGTGCTCAAGCCGTCGGACACCACGCCCGCGTCGACGGTCCTGATGGCCGAGATCATGGGCGCGATCCTGCCCAAGGGCGTCTTCAACGTCATCACCGGCGACCGTGACACCGGCCGGCTGATGGTCGAGCACGACGTGCCCGCGATGGCCTCCATCACCGGCTCCGTGCGCGCCGGAATGCAGGTCGCCGAGTCCGCGTCGAAGGACCTCAAGCGCGTCCACCTGGAACTGGGCGGCAAGGCCCCGGTCGTCGTGTTCGAGGACACCGACATCGCCAAAGCCGTCGAGGACATCTCGGTGGCGGGCTTCTTCAACGCCGGCCAGGACTGTACGGCGGCCACGCGCGTCCTCGTCCAGGAGGCCATCCACGACGAGTTCGTGGCCGCGCTCGCCAAGGCCGCCGCCGAGACGAAGACGGGGCAGCCGGACGACGAGGACGTGCTGTACGGGCCGCTCAACAACCCCAACCAGCTCCAGCAGGTCAGCGGCTTCATCAAGCGGCTGCCGGCGCACGCCAAGGTGGAGGCCGGCGGCCACCAGGTCGGCGAGAAGGGGTACTTCTACGCGCCGACCGTCGTGTCCGGGCTGAAGCAGGACGACGAGATCATCCAGAAGGAGGTCTTCGGGCCGGTCATCACCGTCCAGTCCTTCACGGACGAGACCCAGGCCGTCGAGTGGGCGAACGGAGTCGAGTACGCCCTCGCGTCGTCCGTGTGGACCAAGGACCACGCGCGCGCGATGCGGCTGTCGAAGTCCCTCGACTTCGGCTGCGTGTGGATCAACACGCACATTCCGCTGGTCGCGGAGATGCCGCACGGTGGATTCAAGAAGTCCGGGTACGGCAAGGACCTGTCGGCGTACGGGTTCGACGACTACACGCGGATCAAGCATGTGATGACGTCGCTGGACGCGTGATCCGTCGAGGCACGCGCGTGGCCCCGGGCGGGAGCCGAACCCCCGGGGCCACGCCGTGGTCTCAGACCCCGAGTACGCCGGTGACGAGGGACGGGCGGTCACCCTCGTCGTTGCGCTGCCCGCGCTCCGGGCGGACACGCTCGTGGGCCTCGTCGCAGCCGGGGCGGTCCGGGAGCTTGGGGCGGTCGGGCAGGTCGTCCCCGTCCGGGTGGGAGAGGCCGGCCTTCTCCATGATCGGCGCGCACTCCTTCAGGGCGTCCCGGAAGCCGTCGAGGGCGTCCCTGTCGAGGTCGCGGAGCCTGCCCTCCATCGTCACTTCGAGGCGGACCTCGCCGTCGTCGTCCTTGTACGCGCGGAAGTCGGGGTAGACCTCCTGACCCTCGTCGCGCACGCACGCGGCGAAGTCGTCGTTCGCCTCGTTGACGTCGTCGGGAGCGCTGTCGGTGGGCTCGTACCGCAACCCGAACCAGTGGCCCCCGTGGTGCCGTCCGGAGTGCGGGGACGGCTCGGACGTACCGCCCGAGCCGTCGGGCGACTCGGACGACTCGGACTCCGTGGCCGCCGACGCGCTGACCGTGCCGAGCGTGGCCGCCGTGATCAGGGCGCAGGCCAGGGCGAGACGCCGGGCGCGGGTCGCCAGTGCGGGCATGGGGTTCCTCCTACCGTGCTGTGGTGGTGCTGTCGGCGTCCACGGAAGCGCGCGGGCGGTTACGGCACGGGAACGGTCGGCCTTACGCCTGTGTAACCGCCCTCGGGGCACACTTGCCGTATGCGTGTGCTGGTGGTCGAGGACCACGAAGAACTCGCCGAGACCGTCGCCGCGGGACTGCGCAGGGAGGGGATGGCGGTCGACCTGGCCTTCGACGGTCCCACGGCGCTGGAGCGCGCCCAGGTCAACGGCTACGACGTCGTCGTACTCGACCGTGATCTGCCCGGCATCCACGGTGACCAGGTGTGCCGGACGCTGGCCGGGGGCGGCTGCCGGGCGCGGGTGCTGATGCTGACGGCGTCCGGGACGGTGGCCGACCGGGTGGCGGGGCTCGGGCTGGGAGCCGACGACTATCTGCCCAAGCCGTTCGCGTTCGCCGAACTCGTCGCTCGCATCCGGGCGTTGGCGAGGCGCGCGTACTCCGCGCTGCCGCCGGTACTGGTCCGGGGCGAGCTGCGGCTCGACCCGGGGCGCCGCGTGGCCACCCGGGCGGGAGACCAACTGCCGCTCAGCCCCAAGGAGTTCGCCGTACTGGAGCTGCTCATGGCCGCACAGGGCGGTGTCGTGTCGTCCGAGGAACTCCTCGAACGGGCCTGGGACGAGGCGGCGGACCCCTTCAGCCAGACGGTGAAGGTGACCGTGAGCCGGCTGCGGCGCAAGCTCGGGGAGCCGCCGCTGATCGAGACGGTCGAGCGGGCGGGATACCGGATCTGATGGCGGGGCCGGGCTTCGTGCGGGGGCCGCACAGCATCCGGTGGCGGCTCACCCTGCTCTACAGCGCGCTGTTCGCGGTCGCCGGGGCCGTACTGCTGGCCTTCACCTATGTGCTCGCGGTGAGCGACGAGCCCACGATGGTGCACGGCGAGGGGCCGATGGCCGTCCCCGGGGGGCACCGGGTGCCCGGTGCGCCGGAGGTCGCCGAGTACGTGGCCCAGCGGCTGGAGCTGCTGCGTGACGAGCAACTCCGGGATCTGCTGGTCCAGTCGGGCGTGGCGATGGCGGTGATGACGGTGGCCTCGGTGGCGCTGGGGTGGCTCATGGCCGGGCGGGTCCTGGCCCCGCTCCGCACGATGACCGAGGCCGCCCGCCGTATCTCCGCCGACAACCTCCACGAACGGCTCGCCGCCCCCGGCCCCGACGACGAGCTGAAGGCCATGGCGGACACCTTTGACGACGTACTGGCCCGGCTGGAGGGCGCGTTCGAGGCGCAGAAGCAGTTCGTCGCCAACGCCTCGCACGAACTGCGCACCCCGCTCACGCTCCAGCAGGCCGTCATCGACGTGGCGCTCGCCGACCCCGACGCCTCCCCGGAGGCGCTGCGAGCCGCCTGCCTGCGGGTGCGGGCGGCCGGGCAGGAACAGGAGCGGCTGATCGACGCCCTGTTGACGCTGGCGCGCAGCCAACGCGGGCTGCAGAGGAGGGAATACGCCGACTTCGCGGACCTCGCCGCCGTCGTGCGAGCACGCCTGCCCGCCGACGGCCCCCGCGTCGAGGCCGACCTCGGTCCGGCCCCGTTCCTCGGTGATCCCCAGCTGATCGAGCGCCTCGTGGTCAAC
Source organism: Streptomyces sp. NPDC002845 (assembly GCF_053591955.1). Classification (NCBI taxonomy): domain Bacteria; kingdom Bacillati; phylum Actinomycetota; class Actinomycetes; order Kitasatosporales; family Streptomycetaceae; genus Streptomyces; species Streptomyces sp. NPDC002845. The sequence goes on from NZ_JBSFUU010000006.1 coordinate 200,638, forward strand.
CTCGTCGACAACGCCGTACGCCACAACCATCCCGACGGGGAGGAGAGTTGGGTACGGCTATGGACCGGGCTCGACGACGGCGCGCAGCCCGTCCTGCGGATCGCCAACAGCGGGCCGGTGATCCGGGCCGACGAGGTCCCGGGGCTGTTCCAGCCCTTCCGGCGGCTGGCCCCGGGGCGGCGCACCCGCTCGCGGGACGGACTCGGGCTCGGCCTGTCCATCGTCTCGGCGGTCGCCACCGCCCACGACGCGACGGTGGCGGCCTGGCCGCGCGCGGAGGGCGGGCTGAGCGTGGAGGTGCGGTTGCCGGCGGCGGCGCGGGTGGCTGGGGTGGGGGAGGAGGGGGTGCTTTTGAACGCGTTCAAGTAGGGGCGTGCGCTCCCGCCATGAGGGACAGAGCCGCCCTGCTCACGGGCATCCGCGCGTGGTTGGTCCTCTTCGTCGTCTGCCTGGTGCTCAGCGGTGCCACGGCCTTCCCCCTGGTCCATGAACTGCGCTGGACCGAGGACCTGTTGCGCGCGCTCTCCGTCGGCGACCACCTGCCGGGCCTGACGGACTGGATCGAGCGGGTCCGGATCGGCCTCGACGAGACCGACGCCGAGCACCCCTCCCTCCTCTACGGCACTGCGAGTGAGCCGAAGGGGCGCGCCTGTGTCGAGAGGTCGAGCGCGCGGAGGCCCGAAGGGTTGAGCACGGTCGGGCTCTCGACACAGGCTTTGGCGCCCGGAGGCGAGCCGGGTAAGAAGCGGACTGGCTGGCCTTCGCGCACCTGGTGATCGCGGTCGCCTTCTACGGGCCGTACCGCGATCCGGTCCGCAACATCTGGGTGATCGAGTTCGGGATGATCGCCTGCGCGGGGATCATCCCGCTCGCGCTGATCTGCGGGCCGATCCGCGGGATTCCCTTCTGGTGGACGGTGATCGACATGTCGTTCGCGGTGTTCGGGGTGATCCCGCTGTACGTCGTACGGCAGAAGATCAGGAGGCTGGAGGCGCTGACGGCACCGGTGGCCACCCCGGTCCTCGGCCGACAAGCACCTCTCAGTGGCTGATCGCCGCCTCCACGATCCGCTGGGCCACCGGGTTCATGTCCTCGCTCTTCGCGTTGGTCGCGTTGACCGAGTACACGAGCGTGGTGGACAGGTCGCGGGTGGCGGCGATGACGGTGTTGTAGCCGGGGCGGGCGCCCGACTTGAGCCATACGACGCGGCCGTCGGGCAGCGGGAAGCGCTGGAGGCCCGCGCTCATGGTCGCGTCGGGGATGTCCGGGACCGTGAACATCTCCTTCAGTTGCGGCTGCGGTACGACCTCTCCGCGGAACAGCGCGACGAGGAACCGTTCCAGGTCCGCCGTGGTCGAGATCATGTCGCCCGCCGCCCACCGGTCGGACATGTTCCACTCGGTGGCGTCCACCAGCCTGCCGTCGGTGAGGATTTGGTAGCCGCGGTTGTGCGGGCCGTGGATCCGGGGGTCGGGGCCGCCGGGGAAGGAGGTGTGGCGCATGCCGACCGGCTTGAACACCCGTACGTACGCCTGGTGTTCGTACGAGTCGCCCGTCACCTTCTCGATCAGCATGCCGAGCACGGTGTAGTCGATGTTGCCGTACGTCTGGAGCCGGCCCGGCGCGTGGGCGGGGCCCTTGGCGACGGCCCCGGCCACGACCTGCTCCGGGGTCAGCGTCTCGAAGCGGTTCTCGTATCCCTCGCCGTCGGACGCACCGGTGGACGGGCCCGCCTTGAGTCCGCTGGTGTAGGTCAGCAACTGCCGTACGGTGATGGGATCGAAGGCGTCCGACAGCAGGCCCGGCAGATACGTCTGCACGTATCCGTCCAGGTCGACCTTCCCCTCGGCGGCGAGCTGCAGCACGATCGCCGAGGTCACCACCTTGGTCGTGGAACCGGCCCGGAACCGCCCGTGCTCCAGCGCCGGGCGCATCGTGCGCAGGTCGCGCACACCGGCGCTGCCCCGCCAGGTCCCGTCACTGCCTCCGACCCGTACGAGCGCGGCCGTCGCGTCGGCGTCCGGGAGTCCGGCCAGGGCCTCGCAGAGGGCGGCGGCGTTCGGGCCGGTGGGGGAGCAGCGCGCCGGTGGCGGCGCGGTGGCGGTGGAGGCGGCGGCGACCGCCGGGACGGCGGCCAGGCCCAGGGTGAGGGCGGCGAGGGCGACGGCGGTGCGGGTGCGTGGGCGGGTGCGGATGGGCATCGGCAACTCCCGTGCGGTGAGGGGGTGTTGATGTTCATCCTGTGGCCGTACGGCGATGCTGCGGATCGTCGGCGAGGAGGGCTCCGGCCCTGGTGCGGGGATCAGGGGCACCCTTAGGGGCTCCGAGGCCCCGAAGCTTCGGTCCGGGTTTCCGTCCCGGCTTCGGACCCGCCAAAAAACTGTTATCCCGGAAGCCTTCGCTCCGTCTCCTCACCCGTCACCTGTTCCCCACGCACAGGAGCGAGCTGTGATCTCCGCCGCGAGCCGCGGGCGACTTCACCCGGCTTGGGATGTTCTGTACCGCTGTCGTGCCCGTCACCATGGACACCCCGTTCCGTACATCGCGGTGATGGCTGAGAAGGTACGTCCGGAGGGCGAGTGACTCCGGGGAGGACGGACGTGGACGGGCGGCAGTGGCGCTCCACCATCGCGGCCGCACAGGCCGGTGACCGGCGTGCCCTCGACGAGCTGGTGGAGGGGTGGCTGCCCCTGGTCTACAACATCGTCGGCCGCGCCCTGAACGGTCACGCGGACGTCGACGACGTCGTGCAGGAGACCATGCTGCGGGCCGTCGACAACCTCGGCACGCTGCGCGATCCGGACAGTTTCCGGTCCTGGCTGGTCGCGATCGCGATGCGGCAGATACGGGACCGGGCACGGCGCCGCACGGCCGACCCGCTCGACGGCGAGGCGGCCGGCGGCGACGCTGCCGACTTCGCCGAGCTGACCGTGCTGCGGCTCCAGCTGGAGGGCCAGCGGCGCGAGGTCGCGGAGGCCGTGCGCTGGCTGGACGACGAGGACCGGCAACTGCTGTCGCTGTGGTGGCTGGAAGTCGCGGGCGAGCTGACCCGGCGCGAGCTCGCGGCGGCCGTCGGCATCAGCCGGCAGCACGCCGCCGTGCGCGTCCAGCGGATGAAGGCCCGCCTGGAGACCGCGCGCGGCATCGTACGGGCGCTCGACGGGTCCTGCCCCGGGCTGCGCGAGCTGACGGCGCGCTGGGACGGCGGGCCCGACTCCGTGTGGCGCAAGCGGCTCGCCCGGCACATCAGGGGCTGCGCGTACTGCGCCGAACCGGGCCAGGCGGTCGTACCGGCCGAGCGGCTCCTCGTCGGCCTCGCGCTTGTTCCCGTGCCCGTCGGGTTCACTCTGTCGCTCGCCCTCGGCGGGAAGACGGCGGTGGCCGCGACCGCGGTCGGCTCCACGGTCGGCTGGTCCGCCAAGGTCCTGGGCGTGCTCACCAAGCCCGCCGTGGCAGTGACGGCGGGCGCCACCATCGCGGCGGGCGGCGCGTACGTCGTCACGCAGCCCCCGGGCGACCGGCCCCCGCAGGCCGCAGCCCCCACGGCGGCGAGCACGGCCCGCCCCCCGGCGGTCACCCGGTCGTCCCCCACGCCGTCCGCCTCGCCCTCGCCCTCGACTTCTCCCTCACCGTCACCGACGCAGAAGCAGGCCGGCCTGTACGGGACGGTCGTCGACGCCGTCGACCGGGCTCCCGACCCGAACGCCCGGCCCGGGGCCCTGCCACGGCGCCCCGAGTCCGGCATCACCAGCACCGGTGGCCCGAGGGCCGTGATGGAGCACCGCGGCGACAACGTGACCCTCAGCGGCCAGGGCTATGTCCTCGTGCGCTGGCAGATCGCACCGCACGACCGGCCCGGCGGGCTGGCCATGCCGACCTGGACCGGGCTCAAGGGCAAGATCTTCCACGTCGCCTCCGGGGGCGGCCGCCGTATGGACGACGTCGTCGGGGACGGTTCCGGTCGCGGCTACGTCACCGGCATGGGCGGCCCGGACATCGGCTACACCGTCCTGCCCGACGGCACACAGCAGATGTGGCAGAACGAGTACTTCTACGTCGACGGCACCGTCACCCTGACCGTGAACGAGCGCGGCGCCTCCTACGGCCTGTCCGTCTTCCCGACGAACTGGGACGCGGTGACCGAGGACATCACGACCGGCCCCGACCAGGGCGCCATCCGCTACGGCCTCGTCCGCGACGACGGCGAGGACACGGCGCCGGTGCCGCAGTACGTCACCCGCTCGACCCCGGACGACCCGGCGACGGTGCCTCAGCGCTCACGCCTGACGGCCCTCTGAGGTCGGCCTCCGCTCCGCTTCCGCTTCCGCTCTGCCGCAGCGCGCACAGCGTGTCGATCCGGTTGGTGGTGATCGAGTCGACGCCCGCGTCGAGGAGCCGGCGCATGGACCGCCGGGTGTCCGGGGTCCACACCGACAGCAGGTAGCCGTCGCGGTGCACGCGGGCCGCGAGTTCCCGGCCGACCAGCCCGAAGCTGTAGTTGAGCCAGCGGGGGCGTACGGCGTCGAGGAGGGCCGGGCGCGGAGGCGCGAGGGTTCTCCAGGTCAGGGCGATCTCGGCGGCGGGGTCGGCGGCGCGCACGGCGAGCATCGTGCCGGCGCCGGCGCAGTAGTAGACGCGCTCCTCGGCCCCGCACTCCCGGACGACGTCCACGACCCGCCGTACCGCCCGGGGGTCGGCCCGGCCGGGGAGGTCGACCATCACGCGGCTCTCCCCGGTGGCGAGCAGCGCGTCCACGAGTGTGGGGACCCCGCCGCCGGTGAGCCCCCGCACCTCGGCCGAGGAGAGGGCGGACAGCGGCCGGTCCTGTTCCCACAGCCGCTTCAGCGTCGCGTCGTGGAGCAGCACGGGCACGCCGTCCCGGGTCAGCCGTACGTCGATCTCGACCGCGTCCGCGCCCTGTCGGATCGCGGAGCGGAGCGAGTCGACGGTGTTCTCGCGGACACGGTAGGGGTCGCCGCGGTGGGCGACGGCGGTCACGGTGTGCATGGGCTCATTGTGGGTCAGGGCGCGAGCCAGGCCGAGGTGTAGGTGTCGATCTCGTCGGTGATCCGCGCCTTGCCGGGCTCGTCGAGGAAGGACGCCTCCACCGCGTTCCTGGCGAGCTCGGCCAGGCCCCGCTCGTCGAGGTCGAGGAGGCGGGCGGCGACCGCGTACTCGTTGTTGAGGTCGGTGCCGAACATGGGCGGGTCGTCGGAGTTGACGGTGACGAGGACCCCGGCCCGCACGAACTCCTTGATGGGGTGCTCGTCGAGGGTGCGGACCGCGCGGGTGGCGATGTTGGAGGTCGGGCAGACCTCCAGCGCGATGCCGTGCTCGGCGAGATGGGCGAGCAGCTCCGGGTCCTTCACGGAGCTCGTGCCGTGGCCGATGCGCTCGGCGCGCAACTCGTTCAGCGCGTCCCAGACCGTCTCCGGCCCGGTCGTCTCGCCCGCGTGCGGCACGGAGCGCAGTCCGGCCGCGATCGCCCGGTCGAAGTACGGCTTGAACTGCGGCCTCGGTACGCCTATTTCGGGCCCGCCCAGCCCGAAGGACACCAGCCCCTCGGGGCGCACCCGGTCCTCGGTGGCGAGCCGTGTGGTCTCCTCGGCCGCCGCGAGCCCGGCCTCGCCGGGGATGTCGAAGCACCAGCGCAGTACGGTCCTGAAGTCCGCCTCGGCCGCCTTGCGGGCGTCCTCGATCGCGTCCATGAAGGCACGGTCGTCGATACCGCGCCGGACGGAGGAGTACGGGGTGATCGTCAGCTCGGCGTACCGCACCCGCTGCCGGGCCATGTCCCGGGCCACCTCGTACGTCAGCAGGCGTACGTCCTCCGGCGTGCGGATCAGGTCGACGACGGACAGGTACACCTGGATGAAGTGGGCGAAGTCCGTGAAGGTGAAGTAGTCCGCGAGAGCTTCGGGGTCCGTCGGCACCTTGGAGTCGGGGTGGCGGGCGGCCAGCTCGGCGACGATGCGGGGGGAGGCGGAGCCGACGTGGTGCACGTGCAGTTCGGCCTTGGGCAGTCCGGCGATGAAGGCGTGCAGGTCGCGGGTGCCCGGCGTGCCGGCGGCGTCGGGGGTGCCGAGCGTGGTGGGTACGCCGGTCGCGGTGCGGTGGTCGGACAAGGTTCCTCCCCGGGAACGGCGTCCCCGGGGCCTGGACCGGAGCCGGGGACGCGGGTGATCGGCTGATCGATGACTCCGGGGTCATCGTAGGCGGCGGGTCCCGCGGTGGTGGCGCGGGCCGTAGCATGACGGCACGTCCGACGGGAGGGGACCCAGCACATGGCCGACGAGTCCGACGAGACACGCCCGTCGCAGCAACCGGCCGCGCCGGTTGGGGACCCTTGGGCGGCCCCGCAGGACGGGGTTCCGGGTGCGCCTCGGCCCGGAGCCGACAGGGCCGCGCCGCCCGAGGGCACCGTGCCCGCGCCGAAGGTGCAGCTGGACAAGCCCGCCGCGCCCGTCCCGAACCCGTGGGCTCCGCCGGAGGCCGGGGGCATACCCGGCCCGCCTTCCGCGCCCGACCAGCGCACGGCGACGCCCACGCCGGGCATGGCTGCTGCCCACGCGCCGGGTCCGAGCGCTCCGCCGCCCGGGAACCCGCAGTCCTGGTCCGCCTCCTTCACCCCGCCCCTGGCCAACGCCCCCTTCCCGCCGCCCAGCCCCCACTCCGGCCCGGGCCTCGGCAACCCCGGCACCCCCGTCCCGCCTCCGCCCATCAGCCCCGACGGCCCGGGCCAAGTGCCATACGGCTATGCCCCGTACCCGGGCTATCAGGCCTACGGCACCCCTGGCTATGGCACCGCCGGCTACGGCTGGTCCGGTATGCAGCCCGTGCCGAGCAACGGCATGGGCACCGCCGCGATGGTGCTCGGGATTCTCGCCCTCCTCGTGTTCTGCCTGTGGCCGCTGACCGTCGTGCTGGGTGCGCTCGGCGTGGTCTTCGGTGTGATCGGCCGGGGCAAGGCGCGGCGGGGTGAGGCGACGAACGGGGGGCAGGCGCTGGCCGGGATCATCTGCGGGGCGGTCGGCATCGTGCTGAGTGTGCTGGTGGCGATCGCGGTCTTTGCGCTGGCGGAGAGCAGCGAAGAATGGAACGAGGACCCGTTCGACGAGGGCTACTCGACGACGTTGAGCGCTCCGCGCAGCCCGCTCAGTCGCCTCTGAGCCGCTTCCGCGCCTCCATCAACGCGAACCCCAGCAGATTCAGCCCCCTCCACCGCTCCGGATCCGAAGCCCTCTCGTCGTCCGCTGCCAGCCCGATCCCCCACACCCGGTCCACCGGACTGGCCTCCACGAGCACGCGATTCCCCGTACCGAGCAGAAATCCCCGCAGGTCTTCGTGCGCGGCGAACTTGTGCACGCTGCCCTCGACGACGATCCCGAAGCGCTCCCGCTCCCATATGGCCTCGTCGAAGCCGCGCACAAGCCGTCCCGCCTTCTTGGCGAGCGCGGGGTTCGGCGCCGCGACGGCCCGGGCCTCGGCCTCCGTGTCCCCGAAGAGCCGGGCCTTGGCCGCCATCATCCAGTGCTCGGCCGTGGCGTACTCCACGCCGTCCACCGTGAACGGCGACGGCCACCACTGACTCAGACAGCTCGCGCCCACCCGGCCGTCGGGCCGTGGCCGGTGCCCCCAGAAGTGCAGGTACTTGACCCTTTCCCCCGTGATTTCCCCCGTCATCTTCTCCATGCCCGCGAGTGTGGCACGCACCACTGACACTCCGTCCCTCCATTTCGCAGCCGACGCGACGCCTGGTCGACAGATTCCGTCGCGTAACCAAAAGGCAACAACGGAATCCCTTGTTGCTGGCCCATCGCTCTGTCAGGATCGGCACTCAAATCGAGCTGGAGCTACGCCAGCCCCTCCGCGGTGACGTGGACCGGCGGCGGAGGAGAGCGACATGCAGGAGCGTTTCGCGGACGGCGCGCAGTACATCGCGGGCCGGCTGGCCAGGGGCACCTCCGGCCGGACCCACGCGGTCGTCGACCCGGCCACGGGAGACGAGGTCTGCACGTACGAGCTCGCGGGCACCGACGACGTGGACGGCGCGGTCGCGGCGGCGCGTGGGGCGTTCCCGGGCTGGGCCGGGGCCACCCCGGGCGAGCGTTCGGACGTGATGCACAGGTTCGCGGCCGTGCTCGCCGAGCGTGCCGAGGACTTCGCCCGGACGGAGTCCCTGCAGTGCGGCAAGCCGCTGAGGCTCAGCAGGGAGTTCGACGTTCCGGGGACCATCGACAACACCGCGTTCTTCGCGGGGGCCGCCCGGCAGCTGCAGGGCCAGTCGGCGGGCGAGTACTCCGGTGACCACACCTCGTACGTACGCCGCGAGCCGATCGGCGTGGTCGGGTCCGTCGCGCCCTGGAACTACCCCCTCCAGATGGCCGCCTGGAAGATCCTCCCGGCGATCGCCGCGGGCAACACGATCGTCCTGAAGCCCGCCGAGCTCACCCCGCTGACCTCGCTGCTCTTCGCCCAGGCCGCCACGGAGGCCGGTGTCCCGGACGGCGTCGTCAACATCGTCTCGGGCGCGGGCAGGGACGCGGGCGAGTATCTGGTGGCCCACCCCGACGTGGTGATGACCTCCTTCACCGGGTCCACCGCCGTCGGCAGGCGGGTCGCCGAGATCGCCACCTCCACCGTCAAGCGGCTCCACCTGGAACTCGGCGGCAAGGCGCCCTTCGTCGTGTTCGACGACGCCGATCTCGAAGCCGCCGTGCACGGCGCGGTCGCGGGCGCCCTCATCAACACCGGGCAGGACTGTACGGCCGCCACGCGCGCGTACGTCCAGAGGCCCCTCTACGAGGAGTTCGTCGAACGGACGGCGGCCCTCATGGAGACCGTCCGGCTCGGCGACCCCTTCGCGCCGGACACCGACCTCGGCCCGCTCATCTCCTTCGCGCAGCGCGACCGGGTGGCCGCCTTCGTCGACCGGGCACGCGCGTACGCGCGCGTGGTCACCGGCGGAGAGGCACCCCGGGGCGAGCTCAAGAACGGGGCGTACTACCGGCCCACCCTCATCGCCGACGCCGCCCAGGACAGCGAGATCGTCCAGTCCGAGATCTTCGGCCCCGTTCTCGTCGTCCTGCCCTTCGACAGCGACGACGAGGGCATCCGGCTCGCCAACGACATCCCGTACGGTCTCGCCGCCTCCGCCTGGAGCCGGGACGTCTACCGGGCGAACCGCGCGACCCGTGAGATCAGGGCGGGCTGCGTGTGGGTCAACGACCACATCCCGATCATCAGCGAGATGCCGCACGGCGGCTACAAGGCCTCCGGCTTCGGCAAGGACATGTCCGCGTACTCGTTCGAGGAGTACACGCAGATCAAGCACGTCATGTTCGACAATACGGCGGTGGCCCGGAAGGACTGGCACCGCACGATCTTCGGGGACCGACAGTCAACCCGCAGGCCCTGACCACGGCCGCACCCTCCCGAAAGGGCACCACGAGCATGGAGCAGTACGAGCCCGGCCGCCTGTCCGCGGCCCAGGCGGCCGCCATGCGGCGCAGCTTCACCAACGGCAGGGCCTCCCTCACCCGCCGCTCGCTGCTGCGCGCCGGTAGCGGCGGCGCCCTCGCCATCGGCGGGCTCGGGGCGCTGAGCGCCTGCGGGATTCCCGCGGCGACGAAGACCTCGGGCGTCTCGTCCGAGGACCACTCGGCCAAGGAGAAGGAGATCAGCTTCTCCAACTGGACCGAGTACATGGACGTCGACGACAGCGGCAAGCGGCATCCCACGCTCGACGCGTTCACCGAGCGCACCGGCATCAAGGTCAACTACACCGAGGACATCAACGACAACGTCGAGTTCTTCGGCAAGATCAAACCGCAGCTCGCGGCCGGCCAGGAGACGGGGCGCGACCTGATCTGCGTCACCGACTGGCTCGCCGCCCGGCTGATCCGCTTCGGGTGGGTCCAGAAACTGGACCCGTCCAACCTGCCGCACGCCTTCGCCAACCTGTCCGAGCAGTTCCGCACCCCCGACTGGGACCCGGGGCGGGCGTACTCGTACCCCTGGCAGGGCATCTCGACCGTCATCGCCTTCAACAGGAAGGCGCTGGACGGCGAGGAGGTCACCTCCGTCTCCGACATGCTCGACAACCCCAGGCTCAAGGGCCGTGTCGGCTTCCTGTCCGAGATGCGCGACAGCGTCGGCATGACCCTGCTGGACATGGGCAGGGACCCGGGCACGTTCTCCGACGACGACTACGACGCGGCGATCGCCCGCCTCCAGAAGGCCGTCGACAAGGGCCAGATCCGCCGCTTCACCGGCAACGACTACACCGCCGACCTCACCAAGGGCGACCTCGCGGCCTGTATCGCCTGGGCCGGTGACGTCGTCCAGCTCAAGGCCGACAGCCCGGACGTCGACTTCATCATCCCCGACAGCGGCTACCTGACCTCGACGGACAACCTGCTGGTCCCCAACAAGGCCCGCCACAAGACCAACGCCGAACGGCTCATCGACTACTACTTCGAGCCGAAGGCGGCCGCCGAACTCGCCGCGTACATCAACTACGTGTGCCCGGTCGACGGTGTGAAGGCGGAGCTGGAGAAGATCGACGAGGACGCGGCGAACAACCCGCTGATCATCCCCGACGCGGCCATGGCCGCGCAGTCCCGGGCCTTCCGCTCGCTGAGCCAGAAGGAAGAGACGGCGTACGAGGAGAAGTTCGCCAAGCTCACGGGCGCGTAGGCCTCCGGCGAGGTGCGGTTCTTGCGGCTGGACCTCGTCTCCACGGCACCCGGCTTCCGGCTGTGCCCACCCTCCCCCACTCGCGGCTTCGCGCGAGCGGGGGAACCCCCATCGCCCCGCGGAACGACTGCCCACAGCGGTAAACACCTCAGCTTTCCCAGGGACCACACCATGACTGCAGACAACGGCGGCGACGTCCGCCTCTCGGGAATCAGCAAGACCTACGGCTCCTTCACCGCCGTACACCCCCTCGACCTGACCGTCCCCCAGGGCTCGTTCTTCGCCCTCCTCGGCGCCTCCGGATGCGGCAAGACGACAACCCTGCGGATGATCGCGGGACTTGAGGAGCCCACGTCCGGCACCGTCTCGCTCGGAGAGCAGGACGTGACGAATCTCCCGCCGTACAAGCGGCCGGTGAACACCGTCTTCCAGTCGTACGCGCTCTTCCCGCACCTCGACATCTTCGAGAACGTCGCGTTCGGCCTGCGCCGGCGTGGCATCAGGTCGGTGAAGAAGCAGGTCGAGGAGATGCTCGACCTCGTACAGCTGGGCGAGCAGGCCCGCAAGAAACCGCATCAGCTCTCCGGCGGCCAGCAGCAGCGGGTCGCGGTGGCCCGTGCGCTGATCAACCACCCCAAGGTGCTGCTCCTCGACGAGCCCCTCGGCGCCCTCGACCTGAAGCTGCGCCGTCAGATGCAGTTGGAGCTGAAGCGGATCCAGACCGAGGTCGGGATCACGTTCATCCACGTCACACACGACCAGGAGGAGGCCATGACGATGGCCGACACGGTCGCCGTCATGAACGCCGGCCGTGTCGAGCAACTCGGCTCGCCCGCCGACCTGTACGAGAACCCGAGGACCACGTTCGTCGCCAACTTCCTCGGCACCTCGAACCTCATCGAGGCCGAGGTCGACTCCAGAAGCGGCGACGACATCGTGCTGACCGCGGGCGACGGCAAGCTCACACTCCCCGAGGCACGCTGCGGCGCCCCCACCACGGCAGGCGGCAAGGTCCTGGTCGGCGTACGGCCCGAGAAGATCTCCCTCACGCACGCGGACGACGCCGGTGAGGTTCCGGTCGGCCGTAACCGCATCACCGGGAAGATCATCGCGTCCAGCTTCATCGGCGTGTCCACGCAGTACGTCGTCGACAGCGCGGTCTGCCCGGAGTTCGAGGTCTACGCCCAGAACATCGACCGCGACGCGCGGCTCGTCCCCGGCGCCGAGGTCGTCCTGCACTGGAGCCCCGCGCACACGTTCGGTCTGGACGCGGCGCAGTCCCTGCTTGCCGGGACAGTGGGCTCCGCGGGTGTGGAAACGGTCGAGGAAGAGGCCGCCTGATGACGACCGTGACCGAGGCGCCACCGCCTCTCGCGCCCGCCGCGCCCGAGCAGAAGGCCCCGCGCAAGAGGGGCCGCTGGACGCCGTACCTGCTGCTCCTGCCCGGACTGCTCTGGCTGCTGGTCTTCTTCGCGATGCCGATGGTCTACCAGGCCTCCACGTCCGTGCAGACGGGTTCCCTGGAGGAGGGCTACCGGGTCACCTGGCACTTCGCGACCTACTGGGACGCGCTGTCGGAGTACTGGCCCCAGTTCGTGCGCTCGGTGCTCTACGCGGGCTCGGCGACCGTCCTGTGCCTGCTGCTGGGCTATCCGCTGGCGTATCTGATCGCGTTCCGTGCCGGGCGCTGGCGGAACCTGATCCTGATCCTGGTGATCGCGCCCTTCTTCACCAGCTTCCTGATCCGCACGCTCGCCTGGAAGACGATCCTCGCGGACGGCGGCCCGGTCGTCGGCGCCCTCAACTCGCTGCACGTCCTGGACATCACCAGCTGGCTCGGTCTCACCGCGGGGGACCGGGTGCTGGCGACGCCCCTCGCGGTGGTGTGCGGTCTGACGTACAACTTCCTGCCGTTCATGATCCTGCCGCTCTACACCTCGCTGGAGCGCATCGACGGGCGGCTGCACGAGGCCGCCGGGGACCTGTACGCGCGGCCGTTCGAGACCTTCCGGAAGGTCACCTTCCCGCTGTCGATGCCCGGTGTCGTCTCCGGCACGCTGCTGACCTTCATCCCGGCCAGCGGCGACTATGTGAACGCCGATCTCCTCGGCTCGACCGACACCCGAATGATCGGAAACGTCATCCAGAGCCAGTTCCTGCGGATTCTCGACTATCCGACGGCCGCGGCGCTTTCCTTCCTTCTCATGGCCGCGATCCTCATCATGGTCACGCTCTACATCCGCAAGTCCGGGACGGAGGATCTCGTTTAAATGGCCTTCGCAAAGAATGCCGGACGCTGGCTCAAGCGCCGTCTCGTCGTCATCGCGGGTCTGCTGACCCTCGGATATCTTCTGCTGCCGAACGCGGTCGTCACCGTGTTCTCCTTCAACGATCCGGTGGGGCGCTTCAATTACGAGTGGCAGGAATTCTCCACGGACGCCTGGACCGATCCCTGCGGGGTCTCCGGCCTGTGCGACTCGCTCGGGCTCAGCCTGCGGATCGCGGCCTGGGCGACGCTCGGCGCCACCGTCCTCGGCACGATGATCGCCTTCGCGCTGGTGCGGTACCGCTTCCGCGCGCGGGGGGCCGTCAACTCGCTGATCTTCCTGCCCATGGCGATGCCCGAGGTCGTGATGGCGGCCTCGCTGCTCACCCTGTTCCTCAACATGGGTGCTCAGTTGGGATTCTGGACGATCCTGATCGCCCACATCATGTTCTGCCTCAGCTTCGTCGTCGTCGCCGTCAAGGCGCGTGTGATGTCGATGGACCCGAGGCTGGAGGAGGCGGCGCGGGACCTGTACGCGGGGCCGCTCCAGACCTTCGTCCGGGTCACCCTGCCCATCGCGGCCCCCGGAATCGCCGCGGGCGCGCTGCTCGCCTTCGCGCTCTCCTTCGACGATTTCATCATCACCAATTTCAACTCGGGCGCGACGGTCACCTTCCCCATGTTCGTCTGGGGTTCGGCGCAGCGTGGAACGCCCGTTCAGATCAATGTCATCGGTACGGCCATGTTCCTGGTCGCCGTACTGTTCGTGGTGGCCGGAATGGTCATCAGCAATCGCCGGACCAGGCAGAAGGCATAACCTCGTAGGGAGTTGCTGAGGTTGAACTCGCAGTGGCGGGCCGGTAGATCATCCGGCGCCCATGAGTAATCCGGTCTCGGTGAGGCAGCCGTCGATCAGCTCTGCCCGGT